>JAFGJC010000232.1 GCA_016929305.1 candidate division CSSED10-310 bacterium
CCCCGGGTACTCATCCTTTTGAAAAAACCATGCGTTCGTTTTCTTTTTATTCGGCTGGGTTGATAGGTTCGTTTCAATTGTTGCCTCCTTTTGTTTTTCTTCGCCGCTAATGAATCGCAATTCCGTAATCATCAAACAAGAAGTTGCATCTTACTTTTCAAGTCCATACCTGTCAAGATAAAGCTGCAATATAGAAAATTAAGCTGTCATGAACTTTATTTTTTTATGCCGGAGCTCTATAAACTACTATGACGGAGGCATTCCAGATGCTTTATGCACAGCTTTCACATGTTCATTTTGCATTTCCAGAGAAGATTGTTCTGAAAGACATTACATTTCAGCTCAAAGATGCATGCCGCATAGGACTCATCGGGCCAAACGGTTCCGGGAAAACAACATTGTTTAAGATACTTGTGGGTGATTTACCAGCGGAATCGGGTGACGTTTTCAGGGGTAAAAATGTTCGAATCGGCTACCTGAAGCAAACTCCCGAATTCAAGGAAACCGATACCCTGCGCTCTGTTGTGGAAAATCCCTTTGCTCATTTGATTCGCATGGAAAACGACCTTGCAAACCTGACACATAGATTACAGGAGGACACCACCGATTTACATCAACGTTACGACCGTCTGCTGGATCAATTTCGAAGAGAGGGAGGATATGTGTTCCGTAGCCGAATAGAAGAGGTTCTTCATGGTGTTGGAATAAAAAGTACGGAAATGAACCGGAAAGTTCTCAGCTATTCAGGTGGCGAACAATCTCGAATCCAAATTGCACAGGTAATGCTTAAAAATCCGGATCTGATTTTAATGGATGAACCCACCAACCATCTGGATATCGCTGCGACAGAGTGGCTTGAAACGCAGTTGTCTCAATTCAATGGCGGAGTCATGGTAATCTCACACGATCGATATTTCCTGGATAAGGTGGCCAAGCAGATTTTTGAACTCAAGAACCAACAGCTTGAATCATATCCGGGCAATTATTCATACTACGTTCTAGAACGTGAAAAGCGTTATGCCCTTCAGCAGAAATATTATCTTCATCAGCAAGCCAATATAAATAAAACGGAAGATTTCATCCGGCGAAATATAGCAGGTCAGAAAACAAAGCAGGCGAAAAGTCGCCTTAAGATGTTGAATAAGATACAACGTATCGACAAACCAACAGTTTCCAGTAAAAAAATGAACCTGAATTTTGAGGTCAATCGTTCAAGCGGCCAGGTTGTGCTCGAGATACGGAATGCATCAAAAAGCTATGGAGAGAGGCTGCTTTTTCAGGACGTCAATTTGAAGTTATTGAAAGGTGAAATCATCGGAGTAATCGGGCCGAATGGTTGCGGTAAAACAACGTTTCTACGTTCATTATCCGGAGATATTTCGCTTGATGAAGGATCAATTGGCTATGGATATAAAGTTTCATACGCATATTTCGAGCAACAGCTCAGCAATTTAAATCCTCAGAAAAGTGTACTCGATGAGGTCTGGGACAGCCAGCCGGGTCTGTTGCTGCAAAGCATCAGGGATCATCTCGGTAAATTTCTTTTTTCCGGAGATGATGTTTTCAAACTCATTTCAGAACTTAGCGGCGGCGAAAAATCGCGAGTCGCTCTGGCAAAACTACTCCTGGAAAAAGCCAATCTTTTATTACTTGACGAACCGACGAATCATCTGGATATGGTTTCCGGTGAAGTGCTTCAAAATGCATTGATTCAATATGAAGGAACAGTAGTGATGATCACTCATGACCGGTATCTTCTGGATATCGTTGCAGACCGGATATGGGTGTTTGAAGAAGGTTCTATCCGCGAGTACCTTGGCGATTATTCCGATTATAAAGCGTGGAAGGAAAGGGAAGACATTCGTCAACAGAATGTTTCTATTGAAGAAACGCCAGATAAGAATCGATTTTCAAAAAGAGAGATCCGCAAGAAGAAAGCAAGCATACGGAAAATTGTCGGGAAATCGTCACGTCATTTTGAGCAGGTTATTGAAAATCTTGAGAAGGAATTGGCCGATATTCATCAGGAAATGAAAAATCCTGCGCTATCTACAGACTGGGCAGCCCTTGATCAGTTAGTAGCAAAAGAGAAAATAGTTCAGCAAACACTCACTGAAGCTATGGAAAATTGGGAAAAAGCGCTGGAGGTTGAGCAAGAATTTCGGGAAGGTTTACTGTCGGATCGATAATTTAATCTCTATCTTTTGACATATATTGTGGAACGTCATAGCATTCCCGGTGGAGGCGCGCTATGCGAAAACTGATAATTCTTGCTCTTCTGTTTTTCGTTTCATGCAATATTGAGAATGACAAACCGGGATTGATACATCAACAATCGGAAATGGCAGATCCAAAAGTCTGTATCATTGGCTTTGACGGTGCAACATGGCGATCATTGGACCGAGCTCTAGAGATGGATTTAATGCCGAATCTTGAACGGCTTATTCAGACAGGAGTTCACGGACCACTGCATACGATACATCCCACAATAACAACAGTTATCTGGACATCCATTGCGACAGGAAAGCTTCCCGAGAAACACGGTATTACTAACATCATCGTTCAAGACGTGAAAACAAAGACAATGAAACCGATAAGCTCCACTCAAGTGCGCGTGAAGCCCATCTGGAAGATATTATCGGATCGAAAGAAGAGTGTTGAAATCATCCGCTGGCCGGTTACCTGGCCAGCCATGGAGGTTAACGGTGTTCTCGTTTCCGAATTTGCATTTCAGGAAACACGTGATCGCCGATGCTATCCACCGGCAGTATGCCAGTTGGTCGACAGATTTTATCCTAACTACAGACTCAAGGATATCGAAACATTGACAGGTATTGATCGTGACACCTATCGGAATCTTGATCCTTCCTGGCAATGGAAACTGCTTGTGCTGCTCAAGGAATACAATCTGGATATTTTGTTCAGGGATGTGGCAAAAGAGCTTTTAAAAAATGAACAGAAGTCATTCACTACGGTTTATTTTTATTCAATGGATACATTAGGACACAATTACTTCAAGTTCAATGAAGGGTTTACCGAAGATTTGGACACTCCAGATTTTTCCCGCATTATTCCCAATTGGTGCTGGTTATATGATCAGTTTTTAGGGGAGATTCTGGGTTTGCTCGATCCGGATACTTATGTCATTATTTGTTCCGATCATGGAATGGATCTTGCCCTTGAACCTGTCAATTATTTAATAAGATCGGAGAATGATCCGCCCCAAAAAGACAAAAATGACAGTGCACCAGCCGTCGATCCTGCACCGGACTACGATGCCGACCCCATGCAGATACACATGAGATACACCCTTCCTACAGGTCAGCATGTTGATGCTCCCGATGGTATTTTTGTTATGAAAGGTCCTGGAATCCATCAGGGGCAGACACTGGCAAATATAAATGTCTGCGATATTGCACCGACAGTTCTTTATTGTCTGGATCAGCCGGTTGCGATGGATTTCGACGGCAAGCCTCTTCTTCAGGCTTTCGAGGAAAGTCATATAAAGGATCATCCGCTTGCTTTTGTGGAAACCTATGAAACATCCGACGCCCAACCTGCCGATTCATTAGCGCCGAACAATGCCTATTCAAAGGAAGATGAGCGGTTGATTGATCGGTTACGAGCGATGGGCTATGTCAGATAGTGCCAGTAGCCGGATATCACGAGAAATCTCCGTCGAGGAGCTGTTCAAAAAGCGCGATGACCGTATTCATGTTATCACGGTGGAACGTACGGCAGGAAAAATCACCGGATTGAATCTGACCAATAAGAAGGCATTCCTGAAAACTATTGAAACACATACCTGTTATTATTATGATCCAGTAAATGATACCGAATATCTAAAAGGCGAGCACTCCGGCGAGATTGAAACCATCATAAGTATCAGACTGGATTGTTGCCATGCACGACGGCATTTCCTGCATCTCCTCTATGTTGTGGATATGCAGGAGGGAAAATGCAAGTTCGGTGTCTTGGATTGTCATTTTTATCGGTTCAAGAACGGAAGGTTTGTTTTTGACGACAGTTGTGTCAAAAATAAAGAATCGGTTTATCTTTACCGGAATCGAATTGAAACGCTTCTGGACACTTCAGCTGAAATTTTGCACCAGAAACGTTTTAAAAAATAGTGGTGTTTCGGTTGGCGAGATATTGAACGGGAGGTGTTTATGGATCGGGTTTTCATTATCGGGGGAGTGATTCTGTCAATAATTGTCAGCAAAATACACAAAGTTATCGGCGGTATTGTCGCTGTGATCGTCACGACTGGCATTCTGCTTTGGGGTCTTTTCGTTTATGGCAGTGGTGGAACGATGGCTCTGTTTGACATCGAGTTGAATATACTGGTCTTTCTGTTGTTGATTGCCATTTGGTTTGGCTTCGATATCAAGCAAATTGTAGACGGGATTAAAGAGGGGCAGTTTGCGAAAGCGCTTTCCACTAATTTACGGTCAAAAATTTCGGCTGGAATACCGATGCGCGAGGCAATGACACAGACGCTTTCTGAAATCACAACCATGCAGCCGGTCATTCGTGATACGGCTTTGGGTATTCTGAAGGAAAAACCTTTCAAGGCGACGATCGAGGAATTGTCGGCGACCCTTAAGGGCAACCGGGGTGCAGCAGTTATCGTCTATAAACAGGCAGTTGATGTGTTGAATGAACTGCAGCAACTGGTACAGAAGTTTGCTGAAAAGGATGGTATTAATTTACCTCAGGATGCCTCTACGAAGTTTCGTTTGCCTGCCTTGCAGGTCAGCAAGACAAAACAACTGTCATTTTCGAAATTTTTAAAGGGAGACATTATTTTTGCATACAACCAGCAAATGATCGAAACTGAGGAGGAATTGCACATGGCCATGCAGACAACCATGCCGGAAAATAAAATCCCGGTGGATCTGATCAGATTCGATTCCAATAATCAGCGCTGGTCAGCAAAGACCGTTAATGTCAAAGGAGGAAAACTGCCGCTTGATGATATCTCCGCAATCGTTTAACAGCCGATCAATTTTTCAGAGTATTTGACAGGAGCGTATCATCCACATCACTGGGCAGTGTAACTTTCATACGAGGTTCTGATTTCATTGCTTCCTTTATGGCATAAATGGCACCTGAATTTCTTGCCCATGCTCTTCGAGCGATACCGTTATTGACGTCCCAGGGAATCATTTCATTTATTCGGCGGTCTGCCAGTTCGGAACCATCGATCAGCATCCCGAAACCTCCGTTGATGACTTCGCCCCAGCCAACGCCGCCGCCATTATGCAAACTTACCCATGTGGCTCCCCGGAACGCGTCTCCGATTACATTATGCACTGCCATATCCGCAGTTCGATTGGATCCGTCTCTGATGTTGGCCGTTTCCCGGAAGGGAGAATCGGTTCCGGAAACATCGTGGTGATCTCTACCAAGCACTATTGGAGCTTTTATCCGTCCTTCGCGTATGGCTTTGTTGAATGCGGAGGCGATTTTTTTACGGCCTTCTTCATTTGAATAGAGTATTCTTGCCTGGGAACCCACGACAAGATTGTGACTTCCAGCTGCGTTTATCCAGTGAAGGTTATCTATCAACTGCTGTTTCACTTCAGGTTCTGCGGATTTGACCAATTCCGTCAGTATTTCTGCCGCGATTGCATCACTTTCTTTCAGATCCTCTGTGGAATTTGAGGTGACAACCCATCGGAAGGGACCAAATCCATAATCAAAACATATCGGTCCCATAATGTCCTCGACATATGAAGGGTATGTAAATGTGCCATCCGGATTAGTAATATTTTTAGCTCCAGCTCGCGATGATTCAAGCAGGAAAGCATTTCCATAATCCCAGAAATGCAGCCCACGTTCAGACATGGCATTGATAGCCTCGACTTGCCGGCAGAGGGATTCTTTTACCCTTTCTCTGAATCCTTCAGGATCTGATTTTATCATCTGGTTTGCTTCATCGAACGATAAACCCACGGGATAATAACCACCTCCATATGGATTATGCAGGGAGGTTTGATCGGATCCTAGTTCAATAGCAACATCTTGCCGCACAAGAAATTCCCATAGATCGACGATATTCCCCAAATAAGCGATGGAAACAGCTTCTTTGGATTTTCGAGAGAGTTCTATTCGAAGCATTAGCTTTTCGAGATTAGTTTCCACCTCCATTACCCATCCCTGTTGATGGCGTTTTTCGACAGCTTTAGGATTAATTTCTGCAATAACTGTCGTCGCGCCTGCAATCACTCCCGCTTTTGCCTGCGCGCCACTCATGCCGCCCAAACCTGAAGAAAGAAATATAGTTCCACTCAGCGATTTGTCTGCGGGAATTCCCAGGTATTTCCGGGCTGCGTTCATAATCGTCAACGTCGTTCCATGGACAATACCCTGAGGACCGATGTACATGAAACTTCCTGCTGTCATTTGTCCATACGATGTTACACCCAGAGCGCTGTATCGCCAATAGTCTTCGGTTGATGAATAATTGGGAATCATCATACCGCACGTAAGAACCAGTCGAGGTGCCCATTTGGAAGATGGAAACAGGCCCAACGGATGACCCGAATAGAGAATGAGGGTTTGGTCCTTTTCCATTTCCGAAAGGTATTTCATTGTCAACAGATACTGAGCCCAGTTTTGGAAAACGGTACCGTTTCCTCCATAAGTTATCAATTCGTAAGGATGCTGTGCGACATCAGGATCCAGATTGTTCTGGATCATCAACATGATGGCGGCAGCTTCTTTACACTTTGCAGGATATTCATGAATCGGTCTGGCATGCATGGCATATTCCGGTCGGAATCGGTACATATAGATTCTGCCGTATACATCGAGTTCATGGGCAAATTCCGGTGCCAACGCTTTGTGTAAAGATATCGGAAAATATCTGAGTGCATTTGCAAGAGCGAGCATTTTTTCGGATTTTGTTAGTAGCATTGGTCTTGCAGGTGCTCTACTTACGGAAGCATCCAAAGGAGGTGTCCGGGGCAGTGTTTCTGTAATACCTTGTTTTATGGCTTTCTGGAAAGTATTCATAACGATCCTCCCTTAAAAAAAACTCGAATTAAGAAGCATTTATGCTATCATCTGGAGTATGCTGGGGCAACCGTGAAAGATCAATACATTCAAAAATGACATAGTGTGCTGCAAGCATTCCAAATATCGCAGGAATGGTGCAAAGACTTCCCAATATGCGGCGAGGTCTCCCTCTGTGTGTGATAGTATCCAGCAACGGATCAGGGATTTCATTGGGATTCATGAATGGCGGTCCAGGTTCCGGTGAGTAAACAACCGGAATACCATTGTGAATTCCACGGCGACTCAATCCTCGTCTCACAACCCTTGCTAATGGGCAGATGGATGTTTCTCCGATATCAGTAATTCGAATCAGTTCCGGATGCCTTTTGAAAGCTGCGCCCATCGAGGCAATGACTCGTATTGATTTCGCATGGCAACAGGACAACAACTCTATCTTGGGTCCGGCAGCATCTGTGGCATCAATGACAAAATCCAGCCGGCCATCCAGCAAAGTATCCGCAGTTTCCTTATGAAAAAATTCCTGTCGAATGTCAATGAGAAGTTCAGGATTAATTTGAAGGAATCGTTGCCTGGCTACCTCCACTTTCGACTGACCCAGATTAGAATCCAATGCGGTGATCTGCCGATTCATATTGGATATTTGTAAAACATCGATGTCAATCAACCGTAAAAATCCAATTCCTGAGCGCACAAGCCCTTCAGCGGCAAATCCACCGACAGCACCCATACCGATAATAGCTATTCGCAGGTTTTTTAATCGCAAGAAATTATCATTACCCAAAGCGAGCTTAACTCTTGCAAAACGATTCGACATTTCAGTTAACCTTAACGTTGAAAAGTGCGGCAGTGTTTTCCCAGAGCTGATCAATCAATGCTGAGGTTTTGACCTGCCTGAGATTACTCAATACATGAACGATGTCATCGTAATTCATCAATCCGAAAGGATCCTTTTTAAATTCGGGGACATATGGCAAATCCGTTTCAAGCAGTATTTGCCGTGAAGGCAGTTTTTTCGCCACAGTTTTCACTTTTTTATATCCATCATGAAGAAGATCTGATCCCAATCCCACGTGATATCCCAGATCAGTATATCTTACCATATTCTCCCAATTTTCAGATGGTCTGTGAATGACTCCTTTTAATCCCAAATATTTCTTCAGGAGTGCCAGTGTTTCCGCGTGTCGTTTAACACTGTGGATTATCACGGGCAGTTTTAGAGTTTTTGCCAGATTGAGTTGCAATTCGAACGCATCAATCTGGGCGGAGTTTGAACTGGTAGTATTGCGTGCATCCAACCCTATCTCTCCAACCGCACTTGGGTTGCCGGTGATGAGCAAGTTTTCTATCTCGGCAATATCAAATGGCAGAAACAACGGATGGATGCCATATGCTACCAGCAAATCGGGATATAGGCGCTTGAGGTTATAATTCTTATGACATGATTCCATGTTGTAAGATGGCGATATGATGTTAACAACTCCGGCAAACTTCAAATTTATCAGTGTTCTTTGCTGATTTGTAAAATATGGTTCATCAGTAAAATGAAAGTGCGTATCGATCAATTTTCTCGTCATTTGTGCCAGCTTCTGAAAAAAATCAAAGAATATTTGTGCTTGAATACAGCTTACCATTAACCGTGTTTAATTGCATTGCCGGAAAGTTAAAACAGATGAAGACATAGCAATCCAGTTGATTCTATGATAAAAAAAATTGCATAAATGTCCTCCTCACGGATCAGTGATGGAGTTTTATTCGGAGGTATAATGAAGCAGATGCCTATGATATCCGTGATTGTTCCAGTGATGAATGAGCGAGAGACGATAAATGATGTCTTCCAGCAACTTGATGATGTGTTTGAGAAATGGGAAAGACCGTATGAATTGATCTTTGTGGATGATGGCTCGACCGATGGCACAACAGAATTATTAGATACATTTCCGGATAAAAATCCGAATGTCAGGATAGTTCACTTCGCTCGAAATTTCGGGCAGCAGCTCGCGTTGAGTGCTGGATTTGATCATGCCGAGGGCGATATTTGTGTCATCATTGATGCTGATCTACAAAATGATCCCTCGGATATACCTAAACTCGTCGATGCAATCGATTCTGGATATGACGTTGTC
>JAFGJC010000233.1 GCA_016929305.1 candidate division CSSED10-310 bacterium
AGAGAATGGGGAGAAGAATTGCGCCCGCGTTTCTTAAATGCCTTAAAGATTGTTCAACCAGGTATGTATAGAACGATTCTGCAGGCTTTCCTGGATTTTGATATTCCGGATGATGCGGAGCCGGTAATGAAAGTATTTCTGAATGGAAAAGTCGAGGATTTCGCTGATCAAAAACTGCTGATCCGTACAGTTTATGTTCTGGATGAGGAATATGCTCAGAAAAGTATAAGTGAATATCTTGAGAATCATAAAAAGGATGAAGATTTTAATCCAGAGTTGAAAACGTATTTAATCAATACTTTGGAAAGACTTGAGTGGTACGGAAACTGGGAAATAACGGACGAAAAGGAAACCGCGGAAAACGGATTGAAGGATGAACGCATCAGATTTGAGATGGCCAACAGCCTCGATCCTAACGATGATATTGTCAATTTTTCGATGCCGATGTCGATCTCCTGGGATCCGGGAGTGTTGAAACCCATTGGTACTGAGGAAACATACACTACAAATAACGTGTCTTTTGAAGTTACGCCGGATGAGTTAACGTTGCGGATTGATTACCCTAAAGAACATACATACATTGAGAAGAAATTTACGATCAAGGAAGGAACAGGAAGAAATGTAGGACGGATTTATCTGCAGTTCCCCATTCCTGGATCCATCAACAAGCGTACCAAAGAACCGGAAACCGGTTGGCTGGAGATCGAAAAGATCGGATAAAACATAAACTCTGCATACGCCCGGCTTACCTTGCAAATGCCGGGCGTAAGTGTATAAGGAGAAATGACTGAGATGCAACTTGACTATGAAGCGATAGGATTTCGTGCAGGACTGGAAGTACACCATCAACTGCAAACTGCCCAGAAACTGTTCTGTCATTGTCCGGCAGAATTGACCAACCGCGAACACGATGTGGAGATACTCCGCCATATGCGTCCGACACTCAGCGAACTTGGCGAGTATGACGGCACTGCATTGATGGAGTTTAAAACGCGAAAAACTGTCATTTATCGCATATACAGAGATCTTAACTGTACGTACGAAATGGATGATACACCTCCTTTCCTGGTTAATCGAGAAGCTTTGAAGTTCAGTTCTGAAATAGCATTGATGTTTGGGATGAATCTTGTTGATGAGTTGCATGTCAGCCGTAAACAATATCTGGACGGTTCCATTCCCACTGGCTTTCAAAGAACTGCGATAATTGGTGTGGGAGGTGGATTTCCATTGGGTGACCGAATGATAAATATTTCGCATCTCAGTATGGAGGAGGATGCATGCAGAGAAGTATCCGATATCGGTCATGTGATTACGTTTAAAAACGATCGATTAGGAATTCCCCTGATTGAAGTTGTCACTAAACCGGATTTTCGAACACCTCGAGAGATTGGGGCAGGAGCTGCTCAAATTCGCCGTTTGCTGACATGTTCCGGAAGAATTCGGCGCGGTTCTGGTTCTGGGCGCCAGGATGTTAATGTGTCCATCAGAGGAGGAACTCGAATTGAGATAAAGGGAGTGTCCAAAATTCCAGCCATTCCCAAACTTGTCGAAAATGAAGCGTTACGGCAATATACTCTCCTTAAAATCCGAGATGAATTGCGTGCCAGGGGTGTAACATACAATACGATTGAACCTTCCAGAACCAATGTTACCCGAATGTTGTTCCAGAGTGACAATGAACATCTTCAGAAAGCGATAGCTGCATCCAAGCAGGTTGAAGCTGTACGTTTACGGGGATTTGGAGGGTTGTTTTCAATTCCGACGCAAAATGGTGCCGTTTTCGGCGAAGAATTTTCGGGAAGGGTTAGAGTTATCGCCTGTATCGATGCTATACCTAATCTCCTTTTTCCGGAATCACCTGAAGCCATGGGAATTTCGGATGGAATCTGGCGGCGTATACGAAAACGATTAAAAGCAACCCATCATGATGAAGTGGTTCTGGTTTGGGGTAATCGGGAGGATCTGGAAACGGCGGTTTCAGAGATTTATATCAGAGCTCGAGAAGCAACGGAGGGAGTGCCGTCCGAAACACGGCAAGCTCGCAAAGATGGAACCAATGATTTCGAAAGGATACTTCCCGGACCCAATAGAATGTATCCAGACACGGATCATCCACCTGTACCTATAGATCCGGATTGGGCGCAGCATCTTCAAATGAATATTCCTGATACACCCTGGAATCGCGAAGCAAGATATCGCAGCTGGAACGTGCCGGAATGTTTTGTTAAAGCGCTTGCCGTTTCACCGTACGCTACGATTTTTGAATCAGTTGCCACCGCATTTCCCGACAGCACTCAAATGGCTGCGGAAGTCTTTGCTAATCTTATCAAACACCTTGAAAGAACGGGATATCCTGTTGATTCTTTTCAGGAATATCGATGGCTTCAGTTTTTTGAGGCATTTGCTAAGAAACGGTTTTTCCGGGAAGCGGCATTATTCATTCTTCAAAAATGGTCTCGTACACCGAAACAGTCACTGAACACGATATTAAAGCAGTTGAATTTGGTACCGGTGACATTAAAAAATGCTAGAAGCGCCATTCAAAAATCCATTGATGAAGCATCCGTGCGCAGTTTTCCGACAGATGCTGCTCGATCCAGATATCTCATGGGCGCTATCATGACTTCATTGCGCGGAAAAGTGGAAGGTTCACGAGTGGCAAGTATCATTGAAGATATGTACAAGAATTAATGCTTGATTTTTTTCAGGAATACCTCCACCTCCGGCACTCCTCCCTGAAAAATCAGATATCCGTTGTAAGGTTCGCGGGATGTGATTTCCGAGGCTATTGGTGTAAGCATCATCTCTTTGACTTTCTCCGGATCGGTAGTATGTGCCAGAACCCATCCCAACTTAACATAAGCAACTTCAGGCAACATGTTTTCTGCAGGAATTACTCCGAGTTGGAGCATCTCCCTGCCGGTTTCATAAACATACATCTGTACATATCCCCATAACGTTTGCACCGTCATATATACTGCAACGCCTGCATTGTAAGCGCGTTGAAGCGAGGGATATAGAGGTTTATTGACATGGCCCAGTCCAGTGCCCGCGATAATGATTCCTTTGTAACCATGATCGACCAGGGCATCGATTATATCAGGCTGCATATTCGGGTAATAATATACTATCGTTACTTTGGGCTCAAAAACAGCATCAACAATGATATTTCTGTCGGAGCGTCTTTTATTATAGTCTTGTGTAAGGGGTGTTATGGAGTCGGTTGTGATCATCGCCAGCGGAATGTTTCCTATGGTACGAAATGTGGAGCGGTAACTGGAATGCATTTTTCTGACACGAGTGCCGCGGTGGAGCAAACCGTATTGATCTGACGTGGGTCCGAACATGCAAACCATGGTTTCTGCAAGATCACTCTCTGCAGCAGCTTTGACAGCGTGTCTCAAATTTAAAGCGGCGTCAGACGATGGTCTGTCAGAGGAGCGTTGTGAACCGACCATGACAATCGGAACAGGCTGATTCTGAATCATAAAAGACAAAATTGCAGCAGTATGATGCATGGTGTCGGTGCCATGACCAATAACGATTCCATCAGCGCCGTTCCGAATTTCTCTGCCGATCGCTTCGGCTGTTGCTATCCATTGTTCGGGACCCATGTTTTCAGAAAAAACTCCAAAGAGTTTCTCGGTCTTTAAATTGCATATATCTGCAAGCTCCGGGACCGCGCCATACAACTCCCCCGGTGTAAAAGCCGGAATAACAGCTCCTGTACGGTAGTCAAGACGGCTGGCTATTGTTCCACCGGTACCCAGGAGTGATATGTTCGGTTTATGAGGATCTCTGGGAAATTCCGATTCCGGAATCTTGTATATTGCTTCTTTAACACCGATTTCTTTTGCCTCGATGATTTTCTCCGCAAGAATTCCGATGTTATAGCCATTTTTGAGTTTCACGACGACATGTTTGTCGTCATCCGCTTCAGATCGAGGAAGAATAATCCCCTCAAAAGCACCTTCCTTCGTTTTTAATTCAACATCAGACCAAACCTGTATATGCAACGACTTTAAAACTTCCAGAGCTTGTCCGCGGTACCCTTTATACTTGGCTGACCGGTTATTCGGCATGTCGTAATCCTCCCAAACCAAAGCGTAAAACCATCAATCTCCGAACGTTTTATTCGGCTATTTCTGGTAAGTCAAGATAAACAAAAAATCTTATGTTCGGATTGATGTCAATGATCTTGATTGATAGGATACTTCGGTTAGTATTCACGAACCGCTTCATCCGGAAGGGTTGCAATCGGGAAAGGAGATATCGAATGAAGGCTTACCTTCAAAGTTTCTTAAATAAATACGCGAAAGATGTTGATTATCTGGATATTCGTGTGGAGGAATCAGAAGAAACAGTGATCGGATTTCGAGGGGAAAGCATTGATATGTTACGGCAGTCTTCCGAAAAAGGTGGTTTTATTCGCGCGATATTTAAAGGGGGATGGGGATTCGCTTCATTCAATAGTCTGGATGAAGATACCTTGAACTATTATTTTAAATCAGCCGTAAAACAAGCTCATTTTACAGGAAAGGATGAAACCAGATTAGCGCCAGTTCCTGTTGTGAATGAAGTGTTACCTCTTCAAGTGAAAACAGATCCAAGAAGCATTTCGTTGGATCGAAAAATGGATATCCTCAAGTCATACAATCAAATGATATTGACTGCAGATCCGCGAATTCCAACTTCATCTGTATCTTATTTGGATACCTACAAACATAAGTGGCTTGCAACATCCGAAGGCAGTTATATCGAAGCGGAGCTTATCGATATTGGTGGAGGGCTGTCAGCAGTTGCAGTTGATAAGGGTCAAACGCAAATCTGTTCCGTAGGGTTTGGCAGTTCTTCAGATTTCAATGTTGTTTTGAATAACGAGACTGAACTTGTCAAAGCCTGTGAGGATGCTGTGCGACTTCTGGATGCGCCTGCTATCAAAGGTGGAGTATATACCGTGATTGCTGATCCTAAACTGGCAGGAGTATTTGTGCATGAATCATTTGGACACACAAGTGAGGGAGAAAAGGTTTTTGAAAACAAGGGTTTGGCAGAAATCATGAAAATTGGCAGACGCTTCGGATCTGATGTTCTGACAATTTATGATACGGGATTAGAACCTGGTTACCGTGGTTCATTGGATTATGATGACGAAGGTGTAAAATCACAGAAAACAATGTTAATCAAAGATGGTGTTCTCGTAGGTAGACTTCACTCCAGAGAAACAGCCGGTAAAATGGGTGAGTTTCCTACCGGTAATGGCCGTGCCTTGAACTACAAATTTGCGCCTATTCCGCGCATGCGAACAACATGTATTGATCAAGGTGAAACCTCGTTTGAAGATATGATCCACGATATCGATTTGGGCGTATATGCTGTTGATGCCATGGGCGGTCAGGGTGGTGAAATGTTTTCGTTTACAGCGGGAAGAGCTTACATGATCCGACATGGCAAAATCGAGGAGTTGGTAAAGAATGTCACACTCTCGGGAAATCTGTTTCAAACACTCATAAAAATCGACGCGGTGGGTGATGATTTTCAAATCCACGATTCGGGTGGAGGTTGTGGAAAAGGTGCTCAATTTCCATTACCAGTAAGTGCCGCCAGCCCTACGATACGAATTCGAGATGTTGTTATTGCAGGCGACTGATTAAACAGCTACAATAAATTACAAAACATGACCTCGAAAGATCGGACTGAATCAACTGTCGCGATGCGGTTATTTGCCGCCAAAAAGGCACGGCTATCCGTTATCGAAGGTCCGGATCAAGGTAAATCACTGATCCTGCCGAGTTCATCGATTATTATTGGTTCGGCTGATTCCTGCGATTTTCAATTGACAGATCCCCTTGTTTCAGCAGAACATCTTAGGCTCGATCACGAAGGTTACTGGCAGGTTATCGAAGATCTGAACAGCGAGAATGGAACGTTTCTTAACAGGGATCTGGTTACTCGAACTGCCGTATTCCCAGGGGAAATCATTCAGATCGGGCTCACTCAACTCGGACTTGAATATATCCGCGATGAACCGGATTCGGGATTTGTCAAGCAACAGGGCGAATGGGTGCAACTGCCACGTATTATTGCTCATGAATTAAAAAATTACCTGGAATTTCTGGATATCGGCGTGGAACATCTCGATCGAGATCCCGATATCGCTCAACGGCATGAAAGCCAGATACGAACCCTGAAATGTGCACGGGGAAAAATGGATGAGCTCGTGCACGCTTTACGGACTGGGTGTATTGCACCAAGATTTATCTGTATCGATGTAAATCAAATGGTAACTGAACAATTGGCCATCCTGGAACCGTCCATTGAAACCTGCGGGATTACGCTGAAGTTATTGGCAGATTCGAAACCCCTTCATATTATGGGTGATGCCAATCAGATAGGCCGTGCACTACTGAATTTGCTAAAAAATGCGATAGAAGCCTGCCAACGGGGTGATCAGATTTGTGTCAGGGTCCAGTGCGAGGGAAATGACATCATCATAACGATTGAGGATGATGGGAGCGGTATGGATAGGGAAACATGCGAATCCATGTTTGTTCCTTTATTTACAACAAAACAGGAAGGTAATGGATTGGGAGCTTTTATCGCTCGAACAGTCATTATCCGGCACGGCGGGACCATTGATGTGGAATCAGAATTGAATATCGGTACGCGAATCAGAATTTGCCTGCCTTCTTGGGAAGGAGATCAGGATGGTTAAAGCGCATATTTTGGCGGTGGACGATCATCTTTCGGCACGACATCACTACTTCAACAGTCTTTCAGATGTGTACACTGTGGAAATCGCTTCCAATGGTATCGAAGCTTTAAAAAAAGCTAACGATACTGTTTATGATCTCTATATTGTCGATCTAATGATGCCCGGAATGAATGGCATCGAATTTATTAAACGTTTGAGGAAAATCCATAATGATCCACAGGTTGTCATCGTGAGTCAGACAGAGGATTTGGATTTGGCCATCGAAGCTTTTCGACAACATCCTGTTGATTTCCTGAGAAAGCCGGTTCGCAAATCAATATTGCGCCATTGCGTTGCGAAAAATTTGACAGTTAAATCAATGCGTTGTCATTTGAATGCTCTGTCCAGAGAATCCTCTCGAGATTCCAACTGTCCAGAACCGGTTTTTGGGCAATCATCCACAATGAAAAAGTTTTGGGACCATGTCCATCACATTTCCCGGTCAAATTTGAACATTTCTATTTTGCTTACCGGTGAATCAGGTTCGGGAAAAGAAATTGTTGCCAGGCAAATTCATAAGATATCCCAACGTTGTCAAAGCCCGTTCATTGCTGTGAATTGCGGACTGCTTTCCAGAGAACTTGCAGCAAGCGAGTTGTTTGGAATCAAGGAAGGTGTTGCTACTGGAGTGAAGATGAGAACCGGAAAATTCCAGGCGGCACATGGAGGTACACTCTTTCTGGATGAAATTGCAGAAATTCCTCCG
>JAFGJC010000020.1 GCA_016929305.1 candidate division CSSED10-310 bacterium
GGCTGATGATCATGGTGCATTCCAAAAGACCATTCGAGAAAACGAGGTTGCAGGCATGGTTCTGTTTCTGTTTCCCTTTCAAGGAAGCAAGCGGCAAGCCCCGGATATCCTAATAATTCGATTCTATCAAAGAGGTTCTTTTCCCGATGCATAAAGATTGAATCCTGCTCATTTAATCGGTGTAACCTGATCGAAAGTTCTTTCAGTTCGGATAGTGCATCGGAAAACTCTGCTTTCGTTACTTTTCCTTTCCCCGTGTGCAGACGATTTTTATAGAATTCGTGCAAGATTGAATGGATATAGTCGCCGATTTCCGCAGGTTGCATGTCATCTATGGGCTCAAGCTTTTTCTGCAAGCAAAGCACATAGCGGAAGAAAAACAATCGTGGACATTGTTGATAGGTTTCCAAAGCCGTTACTGAAATACCATTGGATTCACCATACTGCAATCGCAAACGGTCAGATGCGAACTTCGACTCTAAAACACCACTATAAATATTTTTTCTATTGATTCGATCAAGTATGGCTGCAGTATTCTGATATAGCTTTATCAGGGATGGTGTTGTGCTGGCGTTGACGAAATCCGGCAAAGAATTATGTCTTGTAAAATTCAGGAGATACTCCTGTTTTGAAAACACTCGAATGTCAGCCAAAGCATAAATATTGGTGATTCGTTTCGGTTTCAATACTTCTGGAAATATTTTTGCCAAATCTTTCAACAATATGCTGGGAAGTATTGTTTCATCACCATCGTAAAGGGGGCGTGATATTGACAGTGTTTCCAAAGCCGCTGTTATCATTCGAGCTAATTCTGATTTTGCTTCTTCAATTATCGGTGGTTTTTCTAATAAAGAGGTTAGGAGTTCATTGGTCCAAAAAACTGGTTTGTGTTTTACTGGAGGGTAGTTAGATTCAGTGAAACCAATAAAATACAAATGTTTGAACGAAAGACCATGTAACTCATGCCGGAAGACAATTTGAACACAACTGTCATCCCAGGAATCCATATGACAAGTTACATGACGAAACATCAAGATCAGAAGATGGTGAAATTCATCAAGAGTCATCACCTTGTCATAGCCGGTGAATGACACAACAGGGACTATCTCTTCCAGCTCTGTTTGAAAGATCTCAAATAGATTGTGTGTACAATTGGATTCCGAGAATGGCGAATGTTTTGTAACGAACGGCATGGGTTGGTCATTTTTCGATGTCTTATGCAATCCGAGTTCGAACAAAACTCGTACTAAATGTTCGAGATGATCCCGTAGGTATTTCGATGTGTTAAGGGTTTCTATAAGCTCAAATAGTTGTTTAATGCCATTATATAGGATTTGACATTCCTTGAATTCAGAAGCATTTTTCAATAATTTGCTGCATTGATCAGACAGTTTCTGGAGCCAAAGATTTTTCCCTCGGAGAATCCTTAAACGTGCGGTCCATTTCAATGCCAAATGGTATAGTGATTTTTCACTCCCAAATAAATTTTGGTCAATTAAAGGATTACTCAGAATATTCAGCAGGATTTTTCGTGAATAGTTTTGGGGTGCGGACAAAAGATTCTCGATTAAATGAAACAATGGTGTTGAAGTGAATGGCAGAGTTAGCTTTTTTGCGATAGGAATTCCGTATCTTTCCATTGTTCGTATTAGGAGTGACAGATAGGTTTCCAAATCCGGGATCACAATACAGAAGTCACGTGGAAGCAGTGGTGATTTTGTGTGGTTTGATTCCAATATTTTTTGTTTTATATCTCTGGCAATGAATGCTACTTCCAATCGTATGTTATTGGCGCAGATGTATTGAAGATTGGGATGAATGCTTCGGGGAGGATCAACAGGTGCGAAAACATAATCAGAAATCTTTTCAAATTGCGAAGCTTCCACGCAATGATTTGGTGTCCAGTTGGCATGGGGAAAGGCATAAAGCAGTTTTGTGTATGGGTAACTGAATACACTATTATCCTTGGGATTTCCAGGCCAGAGTATTGTCACTTCGCATCGACGTGAAATTTCCTTTATCACATCAAGTTGTGGCGGTGTAAAGTCAAGAAATCCATCAAAGAAACATCTCTTCCACCGTCCATCGTGTTGAAAAATTATGTGAAGAGGTAATTCTGCTATGTTTTGGGATACTTCGTTTGCAACTGTAAATCGATCATGCCATCCATTTGCGTGAAGCAAGTTTTCGTATTTTCTGAAAACCTCATAAAAGAACTGTCCATATCCTTCCGTTGCATCAGGAATAGCCTTGAGCAGGTCTGAATTGATCCCATGTTTCTCAAATTCAAAAATATACCGGAAAACTTCCTGAAACAATCCTTTTGAATACCGCAGTTTAGTGTTCGACGGTTCAGAGATAACAGTTGTTAAAGCATGATATACAAGCAATCTTGAAGCGTTTGTTGAAAGACATAACCGATTGCCGTGCATATGGCGGTAAAGTGTTTGTATGAACCTGTCGAAGGGAATGACTGTTGGCAGAAACCCATTCGATTTTTTCGCGAGAGCAGCAACTATTTTCCTGCGTTTTTGGGAGGAATCGACGACATACAATGTACTGGCTGAAAAATCCAGGTTCGGATGGCTGAATTCCGAACGAAACAGCTCCGATCGCGTTGTATCTGATAATATTCCATAAACAATACGCATGGATTCAATATCACTAAAAACCCAGAGGGTGTCCGACAATAACAATGTGTATTCGATCGACAGATACTTGCCAGTCGATAATCGTTAGTACAGAGCAAATACGTTCATTCGAATTGCAATCTGGACATTCCGGTGATGTCCTGCAGGGAGTGTTTCGATTTAGTCGAATGCAATTTTTAGGAGCGGCGACAGTATCTATTCTATCAATAGCAGCGGCCACATCCAATACAATTTTATTGATTCCACATACGATGATAACTTTTTCCGGACCGTATGCCATTGCACATACTCGATTTCCGATGCCATCGCGATTTACAAGGATGCCGTCACGTGTTAACGCATTGGTGGAGCAAATGAACACATCTGCGGAAAACGCTTTTTTCCTTCGATCCAGCTGCTCGGCACGAGAGATTTCCGTGGAATAAGGATCGATAAAAGAAATGTCTTTTGTGTCGAGTAATGCCTGGCGAATTCCTGTTTGTTCCAGAGTCATGGAACCTCCTTGAGTCACGACGCTACCTTTTGGTATTAGGGACATCGTTTTTTTTCTGGCTTCTTCTATTGTTGGCGAATAATAACCAGTCATGCGCCGATTTTTCAGGTTTTCAATGACTTCCAGTGCTAACTTATCATTATAAACTGAAGCAATTGAATCGATATGTTCATTGGATGTTGATGACATGTCTTAATCCTCCTGTATTAAGTAATGACCGATTCCGATTCATCCTGGATTTCTTCAAATCTTGAATCAGTCTTTTGACGATATATATCGGGATGGTTTTCTTGCCGCAGCAGATCAGGGGGTATTTTCGCAGTTTTTTTGAAAGTTCTGGGAAGAAAATAAATAAGCAATGGCCCCACCAGAAAGAAAAGGAAATATTGGTAATATGGCAGGGTAATAAACCTTGATCCGTATCTGTCCAGATTGAAAATGATAATAATCACAGCGATGAAGTTGGTGACGAAATTAGCATCTGGGTTGGCAGCATGAAACAGAGCTAAACCTTTTGACCGCTTTTTATACAAAGGCCATATTAGCGAACCGCCCATGTGGCCCGTTAAGTCTTCTGTTACGTGTGTTGCGAAAGCAATAAATGCTACAATCGGATATAGCCATGCATAAGCCCAGCCCCCAATAGCGGCAATGCCCCACAATGGTAATGCCAACAACAGCCCAACAACATATGAATGGCTCCATGTTCGGTGCCATGGCAAAAAATCAACACGTACACATTCTTTTTCCGGTACAAAACCGTACATTGGTCCCGACAGGATGTCTACCTTCGTATTTCTTGTGGTTCCCGGCATCAATTTGGCATGTTTTAATGAGTAGGTCCCTGTGGATATTTCGGGTGCTGTTCCCTGAAAAGGAACTTGGGATGTTGTAACAACATCACCAATAACTATGGATATCTCTTGTCGGTCAGTATTGAATTTTATTTCATACTGCTGCCATTTATCTGCTCCTAAACGTACTGTGTTGAATTGAACACGGATCTCCCGGTTTTCTTGCCATGCTCTGTCAATAGCCATTCCGAAAGTTCTGGCCATCTCGCAGGGATCGATGCTATTGGGTTTGGGTGAAATATCGACATCTGCTTTTTCAAAAAACCGACCGAATTTGAAATCCAGCGTGTCAGGCATTATTGCATATACACCCGCAATTGCCAGTAAGAAAGAAGCGGAACTTGGATTTGATGCTTCAGATGATGTCGTGCTCAATCGAACAACATCCGGAATAAACGAAGCTGCGGCGATACCTGATATGAAATGTGTCAGTCCTTTCATGGGTTACTCCAGCTGAAAAAATCGTAATACTGATGAGCTGTGACCTGCCATATTGAGTGCAATGGGAAGCAAGAGTACAGCCATACAATTTGATCTTCTGCAGTGGTAGAAGACGGGTATCAATCCAATACACGTGGCTACAAGCATGACAAGAAATCCTTCCCAGCCAGTAATCCAAAATACAAGTACAGTTAGCAGAGCTAACGATGACCAGTAAAGAGCGTGGTAGTGGAAACGCTTAAGCCAACTAATCATCCATCGTGATGCGGTAAGAAGAAACAGAAAAGAAATACAGGCTGTAAAAACAACGATACCGATCATCAGCAGTAATTCCCGGGGAAGCGGATTTAAGACTGGTTTAAGAATGATCGCCAGACCTCCGCGTCCAATACCACCCGGTGTCAGTGGAGTGATTAAATACAGTAATAAAAAAGCTCCAATATAATACAGTACTTTGGCTACACCTCCAGAAATGATAAACAGACGATCACCCCGACGTGCAACTGTGTGACCGGCAATGATACTGCCTATTCCAGCAGTGACAGCTGGAAGATAGGCTGCCAATCCGCCAGCGATAGTTCCTTGAAGCCCTGAAACGGCTACGTCCTTTGATGTGATTTCCACCGTTCTGGGTATAAATTGATTTGGAATGTTTTGTCTGGACAGCAAATGCTGAATCGCTCCCGGAATAGCAAACAAGCCAATAAATACAGGCATAAGATTTTGGAAACCCGCTTCCGGGCCTATTAATGGACGACTTGTCAAAAATAATCCAAGGAGCCCTGCCAGTATAAATGTCAGAAGTCCAGCAAACAGGTTTCCCCAAGCATGCAACAATCGCTGAATACTTGTTTCTCCAATTCCTTCACCCTTTGGCCATTCACTCATGAGCATATAGGCGATGACTGCCATTATAATCCAATGTAAATGAGGGGCTAGAATTCTATGTGTGAGCGGCACTATTTTGAACATTACAGGGGATAATCCAGCTAAAATTATTATACCCATCAGGCTGCCTATACCAGAAATAACAACAGCTTCATACCCTCTTCCAGTCATAAGGTACTTCGTGTTAGGTAATATCGTTGCTGTTGCGGATTCATCAGGAGCACCGATAAGAGTCATTGGGATGGCACTTATAAATGTAAATGATGTCAACAGACTTAAGAAAAATGGAGCGATCATATCGAAAGGAATGAATTGTCCTGCTTGGATCCATATGATCAGAGCTATACCTGCAGTATTATAGATATGCAATGAAGGAATAAGTGAAAGTAATGCACCGGCTAAGGTTCCCAAAATGACGAAGCAAATAAGAATGATAAGATCTACTATCATTCAGGTCCTTTCTGATAATTGCCCTGCTCAACGTTTTCAATAACTGAGAGAAATTGTGGATCTTCCGGTCTTACAGGATAAAGTTGAAGTTTTCCGTGATACTCATCAACTCTACTTACGATGGATATCACAAAGTCCTTTGAAAAAAGTTTGGCGCTCTTCTCATCAGAAAGTTTAGCAATTTCAGAATTAAAAAAGACAAGCTCTATTGATCCGGAAGCATCATTAAGAGTGAGAGATCGGCCAGTTGAAAATGTTCTTGTTTCAACAACTTTAGCTTTGAAACGACCGAGAATACCGATATCACTGCTATTTAAATCCCCAATCTTCATATCCTTTATCGTCATTTTTTCAAGGATGTTAAAACGCCTCGGTGATGATAAAAACAACGTGACACCATATATCTCGCTGATACTGATGTTGCCGATAGCAGCAATACGATTACCGATGATGGGAAGATTACCGTTGTAAACTGATTCGAGCGGTGACAATTTCGAATATATCACCGCCTGTCCAGTCCCATCATCGATCGTAAATCGAATAGAATTTTTTTTCTGATTTATTGAGATGTCGATGATCACACCTTCAAGACGCACAATAGCCATATTAAAAGTTAGTTCGACATCGCTGATTTTTATTGTCGGAATATCTTTATATTTAAGACCGATCCAGAGTAGAAACAGTCCTGCAATTGCACCGGATACGGCAATCCATTTGATAACTCTTATGTCGACTCTGCTATCGATGGAGGTTTGGCAATATGGACAAAAGGTATATGGTCCAATATATCGCCCACATGATGGACAACTTATTTCGTCTGTCTGACCGCTTGTCGATACTTTATTCTCCATAATGTCCTCATTCACTATTAAATAACTCGAAGATTTGCTTTGCATATTTTACACATTTTAACAAGCAATAGCATCATTCCCATGTTTTACTTTCCAGAGAATTGCAAGAATCTTTTCTCACCAAACAATTCAGCTGGATGATGTGATCAGCTGATTCTCTTTGTCAAAATATACAGTGGGTGTTTCTTGTTTGAGTGGGAGTTCTTGCTGGTATAGAATGTCGTTAAGCAATAGTGATCAACTTCTTTATCGAAGGTCTGAGACACGAGCATATGCAAAGCATGAAAAATGAATATCTCGGTGATTGCAAACTGCAAAAAATCATTGGTCAGGGAGGCCAGGCAATTGTATACCAGGCTGTTGACAGTCATGGCGATATCATTGCCATTAAAAAGCTTATTGCTCTCGATCATCCGGAGAGATTTATCAGAGAGTTCCGAACGCTTCAGAAATTAGATCATTTCAATATCATTAAGGTTTTTTCATGGGGTGAATTTAATAGACATCCCTATTTCATTATGGAATATATCGATGGACTAGATGTTGTATCGTGTATGCAGAATCACTTTCCTAAAGGTCCGATCCAAAAAGGCTGGCTCGAAGAACTCATCGATTTTGTCGACCAACTATGCCAAAGCCTTTCATTTATTCACCAAAAGGGAATTATTCACAGAGATTTGAAACCAAGTAATATTCTTGTTGATAAAGATAATCGACTGGTGCTGATGGATTTCGGTTTAGTTTCTTTAATCGATGCAATGACCATAACAGGCGGAAGTACTATACTGGGATCACTACCTTATATGTCTCCGGAACAGTTATTTGGTCAAACTCTAGACAGACGCGCAGATTTATATGCTTTAGGTGTACTGCTATATTATATAGCCTCTCATCGATACCCGTATGATTATAAAACACCCTATGATCTCATGAACAGAATTGTTCAACAAGAGAAAGTCCCTTTGGAAGCCAGAGGTGTTACTCTACCGCAGTGGTATTTCGACCTAGTCAGTTCACTGCTGGAAAAAGACCGAGACAAGCGTCCAACCGATTCAATAGCAATAATAAACTTTATTCGAAAAGCGTATCAGCAAACGAAGGAAACATCGTGGATTCAATCTCGTGATTTTCCTTTGTTATCTATATTTGTCGGCAGGAAAAAGGAACTATTGCTATTTAGAAATATTCTTAGCTTGAAAGAGGATTATCCAAATACAGCAGCTCTCATCTATGGTGAAGCAGGAATAGGGAAGAGTAGATTGCTTGAAGAAGTGGCTGCCATTGGAAGGACTTTGGATTATCGTGTACTTTTCGTTCGCTGCAAGGGAAGCATGGGGCTGCCCTATGAACCCATACAAGAATTGTTTATTACCATAAGTAAGTATATCGACGACAGCAGTCTATCATTACTGGAACAATTACCGCATGATGATATGGTAATCATTTCACATATTATTACTGTGTTTAAAAAATTTCAGAACGGAAACAATACTTTGTTGTCACAGCTCTCTGCGTCCACTCTAAAAAAACGATTTTCTCAAGCAGTTATAAATATGTTTTTCAGATGGTCGAAAGAAAAACCTATTTTATTGATTTTTGAGGATTTGCATGAAATAGACACCAATTCGATAGAATTGCTTTTAGAATGGTGCCGGAAACTAAGTGCGAGTCCTCAGGTTAATCTGACATTAGTCGGTTCATATCGGGATATTGCGATACACCCTGACTCTGGATTGATGGAACTTATTGAGACAATTCGAACATTGCATAACGGCATTTTGATGAAACTCAATCCATTAACTGAATCTCAGATCAATGATTTTTTAACTCTCGCATTGTCGGAGGGTATTCGGGAAAAAGTGTTCACGGATTTCCTTTACAGGAAATCAGGAGGTAATCCCTTTTATCTTAATTCCATTTTGACTGAAATGCGCAAGAAAACGAAGGTTGATAGCATTGCGCAAAAGGACAGTAGCGAAATCACAGAATTATTCATACCAGAAACAGTCAAATCATCTGTCCTCTCTCAAAAAAATGACTTGTCTGTCATTGAGCAAAACATATTGGACATAATGGCAACCTCAGCAGTGCCGATATCGAATACGTTTCTGATGGAATTACAATTAGCTTCTCGAGAGGAAATTTACGATGCCTTAAGTACTTTGGTTACCCAAAGAATAATCAAGGACTACGAAAAGCCCACAGACACTTTTTATCAATTTTCCCATGAATTAATGGGTGATGTTATATACCGCTCTCTGGGGAGTTCGCGGCGAATCCGTCTTCATCGCAAAATTGCTGCTATTATGGAGGAAACGAATAAAACAGGACTTCGTTTTGCGTTTGAAGAGATAGCACGGCATTATCAAGCTGGCAAACAAGAAAAATCCGCAATGATTAATTACGTCCAAGCAGGTAAGGACGCGTTAGAGAAATGGGCTCCACAAATAGCGATACAGCACCTGAATAACGCTAAAGATATATTGAATTCTCCAGGTATTTCCAATGAGGATATTCAGGATCATCATCGTTATGAACTCTATAAATCTTTGGCGAAAGCTTATGAACAAACTGGCAATATTTCAGAATCAGATGCTGTGCTTCATCAAGCGATGAAAGAAGCTGTTCATTGGAAGAATCCCAATTACACATCGGACATTTTAATCATGCTGGGCGATAATGCGATCCGAAAAC
>JAFGJC010000234.1 GCA_016929305.1 candidate division CSSED10-310 bacterium
ATGAATCTCTGGACAGACTTGAAATCTTGTTAGCTGTAGTTGCCAAATATCCACGGCCACCTGGTGCAGCACCTTTTTGGCTGCAAATTGCACACTATCAACAACTCACACATTCTCCAGAAAATGCTTTGAAAACCCTCAAAAGAGCTCAGGGAGAAGCTAAATCCTCAGGCATTCAAAATCTTGAAGCCTTAGCTAATTTTAAACTGGCAAAACTTGAATGGTCGCTGTTAAACCATGAAAAGCGGATGAACAGTGGAGAGCGAAATAAAATACTAGCATTGAGTGCAAAAGCTCTGGAGTTGATTTCACATGCCAAAGATATTGAAATTCTTTGGAAGATCCATCATTTCAGAGGTTCGATATTCTTGTATTCAGGTGAGCAGTATCCAGCCAAGAGTGAAATGACGGCTGCTGCTGAGATTCTGGCAGTGATCTTGTCGAACATCACCGATCCAGGATTAAGAAATATATATATTTCACATCCAGATCGCGAAAAAACCATTGACGATTTACATCCATACATAAGTCAAATAGAAATCGAGCATATCAAACGACTGCCTTCACTGGATATTCAAGCAAAAGATCTTTCTCAAAAACAGGATCAGGATAACAGTGTTGCACAGTTACAGAATATGCTGGACGGTTTGCTGGATATCCAATCATCAAGTAATTATTCCGATCTCATACATCGTTTTTTGCAATCTTTGCTTCAGGTTGTTGAAGCTGACAGAGCTGCAATTCAATTTGAGAAACCTTTGGATATTGAACAACAAGTCTTTATAAAAACGCGTTATCAAACTGATACTGCACGTGATGTATCAATTCCTGAAAATTGGATAAGAGATGCCAAATTAAGTGGTAGACAAATCTCACTGATCCGAAATCCCGACGAAACTACTGATGAGATGCGCCATGCTGTATGTGCTCCACTAAAACACAACAACGAATTGTGGGGTGTTGTTTATGTGGATCGGCCGAGTCAATACGGGATTTTCAGGGAAAACGAAAATGAGTTGATAAAGACAATGATCAAAGCCCTCAGTGTTGCACTGGAAAATGTATCGATGCAGAAACGATTGAGTGAGTTGACGGAGCAATTTCGAAAGGAAGTAATCCCTAACTTTCCTGAGATTATAGCGCAAAGCGAGCAGATGAAAGAGGTGTTCGTAGCCATGCAGCGTGTTGCCAGCGCTGATGTGCCTGTATTGATAACCGGTGAGACCGGGACAGGAAAGGATTTGATTGCTAAAACAATTCATGAAATCAGCAACAGAAAGGAAAAACCGTTTGTTTATCTTGATTGTTCTGCAATACCTTTAACGCTTCTGGAAGCTGAACTGTTTGGCATAGAAAAGGGTATAGCAACGGGTGTAGAATCTCGGATAGGATTGCTGGAATATGCAAACGGTGGGACGATTCTTCTTGATGAAGTTGCGGAAATACCCATTAGTGTTCAAGCGAAACTTCTAAGAGTTCTTCAGGAAAGAGAATTCGAACCTGTTGGATCTGAACGTCTTGTTTCAGTTGACATTCGAATCATCTCGACAACTTCTCGGGATCTTAAACATGCGCTCCATGAGAAAAAAATGAGGGATGATTTTTTCTACAGGATCAGTGGAGTTGTTATTGACATACCACCATTATACAGGCGTTTTGGCGATATCGTTCTCCTGGCAAGGACTTTCTTGCAACGGTATAATGCTGAATTCGATAAACATGTCAAAGGCTTTACATCGAACGCGCTAGACGCCATGGTTTCATATCGATGGCCTGGCAATGTCAGAGAGCTTCAACATGTGGTGAAAAAAGCGGTCCTCTTTTGCCATGGTAATCAAATTGGACTGGCTGAACTTGGGATTCCCGCTGCCAATAAGAATAAATTTAATCTACGCGATGCGTTGGAAGATTTTGAACAAAGGACGGTTGACGAGATGCTTGATGCTTGTTCTGGCGATATCGGTAAAACAGCTGAATTACTCGGAATTACACAACAGCGTGTTAAAACGTTGATATCTAAATCGAAATCGACAATTTCGGGTTATTCTGGGAAAACCATCTGATGAAAACACTCGACAGTAAAGAAAAACTCGAATTATTGATCCATCTCATTAACGATCTTTCTGGAGTTGAAACGGAGGCAGATCTGATCAAACAGCTTCTAGCCGGTGCTTTGGAATTTACAAATGCGGAACGCGCTTTTTGGGTGGAAAAGGAAAACGAGGACTATTTCTTTACGGATATCGAGGGGCAGCACATCGAGTTTCCCAAAGTCTCAACGAGTTCAATAAATAATGTCTTTGCGTCAGGCAAACCATTATGTCTCATTGAAAATGCAGAAGGTCAGTCTATTCCTCCCACCGCCAGCATACTCGCTCTTGACCTCAAAACCATCATGTGTTCTCCACTAACGTTTGAAACAGATGGAAAACAAACTGGCGTCGATGCCGTTCTCTACGTTGACAGCCGGGTTGGAACACGTCCATTTGATAGGAACGATCTGGATGTATTTACGACATACTGTAAACATGCTGCATTTATCCGTAGACATCTGCTCCTAAATAAAAAGCTGAAACAGGACTACAAGCTACTTCATCAGGAAGTTCGATCGAAATATGATTATCATCGTATTGTCGGTCAATGCAAAGAAATGCAACAAGTGTACGAAAACATGGAAATGCTTAAAGATACCGATATCGACGTAATGATTACCGGTGAAACGGGTACCGGTAAAGAATTGATTGCAAAAGCTGTGCATTATGCCAGCAGAAGATCCGATGCTGCGTTCAAGCAGATCAATTGTGCCGCGTTACCGGAAGGGCTTGTCGAAGCAGAACTTTTCGGTGTGGAAAGGAATGTTGCAACTGAAGTCAGGCGGAGATCAGGAAAACTAGAGCAAGCTCATGGAGGTTCTCTTTTTCTAGATGAAATTGGTGATATGCCGGTAAGAATCCAAAATCGCTTGTTGCGATTTCTTGAGGCGAGAAAATTCAGGAGAATTGGTGGCAGAGAAGAGATACATTCTGATGTCAGAGTTATTGCAGCAACCAATAAGGATATCGCAATCGAAATTAAATCCGGCCGGTTCCGAGATGCGCTGCATTATCGATTAAACATTGTAAATATTCATCTTCCACCATTAAAAGACAGAGGTGAGGATCTTGAATTGCTTGCCAATTTTTTCCTCAAAGAAGTGGTTGATTCGCATCAAATTGATATTAAAGGATTCACAGCAGATGCCTGGAAAATTATGAAAACATATAACTGGCCGGGTAATGTCCGTGAACTGAAACATCGTGTTCAATCAGCGGCATTTCTTGCTAAAGGCCATCTGATAGAGGTTTCTGATTTAGGTATCCCCAAAGCGTTGGATTTATCAATAGTGATGACGATGGAAAATCAAAAAATGCAGTTTGAAAAGGAACTCATAAAACGAGCATTGGAAAGGCATCACAGAGACCGTAATAAAGTTGCAAGATCGCTAGGAATTAGCCTGTCAACGCTGATGAGAAAAATGAAAAAATACGTTATCG
>JAFGJC010000235.1 GCA_016929305.1 candidate division CSSED10-310 bacterium
AGCTCGGGCTTTTTCAAGAAATCACAGGACAGATTCGAAACCGCCGGTTTCGATATGAGCCCTATGTGAGGCTGTTTTTTGAGGATGACCGAGATAGAAAGTAATTTCTATGTGGACTCTGGATTATAATGAGGATGATTGACCTTCATCCCGCTAATGCTGGGATTCGGCCTTAAACACTTTATTGATTTGTGTGAGGATTTGTGCTTGTTGATTTCGGCATTGTTTAGAATCTTTTTATAGCGTCAGGGTGTTTGGTGTGTGGCGATGCGGGTGTTGTTAGAAGAGATAAATCAATTATCAAATGAATATTAATAACATAATAATTATGCTTTACCTACACCACCACGCTTACTCCCAGCAACCTGACACGTGCGCCAACAGGCCTTTCCAAAGATGTTCTAATTTGTGTTAGAATTGCACCTATAGCGCCTTCATAAGATTGTTGGACTTTATCCCATGAGAATGTATTAGAAGGTAATTCCGTATCTGATTTATAACTCTGTTTGTTTAATCGATTCATTAACCATTCATCAGGCATGACATGCGCGTCTCCATTTGGGCTGACTCGTATTGTTTTAAATTCCTTATGCTGTTTTCCTCCTTCTATATCAATTGTCACCAAAGTCGTAATGACGACATAATGATCTTGATCTATATCGATAATTGGAAATAATGTGGTGTCACCTTGGATTGTTATTTCTTGATATTTTGTGATTAATGCGTCAATCAGAGGGTGCCCCATGCCGAGTAATTCTGCTAAACGTTTTCGCAACGATGCATCTCGATTAAACGTAGCCAATTCATATTTTGGTAAAACGTTTGGATAATTCAATAAGATTTTTGGTGTAATGATCTGGCAAAATTCATCTCGCGGCAATACAGAACCGCCAAGACGAATGATGGCAGCCTCTGCGAATTGTTTTAAATCTGCAAGTGAGAATTTCCCTTCAATATTCAAATAATCTTGCAAATTAAATGCGGTTAAATCCATTGTAAGACTCTTTAGAACATCGATGGCTTGATATGCATTTTTCAATGCTTCTTCAATTTCTTTTGCTGTTCTCTGGTAATCTCTGTCAACGAGTGCATTTCTGTACCACTCCAAGTAATTTGGTGCAGATCCCATATAGCCGAGTATTTCTGATTTAAAATCTTCTCGAGGTTCTCCTGTTTGTTCATCAATCTTTCCTATTTGTGTGGCAATCTCTTTCAGCTTCTGATCCAGCATTCTGTAAATATTTTCCTCAACCGTTCCTTCGGCAATAAGATTATAAACTTGAACTGTGTCTTTTTGACCATATCGATGTATCCGGCCAATGCGCTGTTCAACCGCCATCGGATTCCATGGCAGGTCGTAGTTGAATAAAATGTGCCCGGCCTGAAGGTTAATTCCTTCCCCACCTGCAGAAGTACAGATGAGAAATTGAGCACCTTCTTCATCCCAAAATTTTTCCTTGGCTTCAATCTTATCTGCTAACGGTCCGCCTTTAATATGTACTACTTTATCAGAACCATAAATGGTTTTAAGCTGTGTTTCAAGGAATAAAAGTGTTTCAACATATTGTGTGAATATCACAAATTTCTCGTTGGGATTTTCAAGTCGGATTGTATCAATTGCACGTGTTAACGTATCGAATTTGCGGTCGATTGTTTCAGGAATAATATCAAGTAAATCAGTCACTTTTACAACTTCATCTGGTATCTCAGTATCGTAATAAATACCTTCATCACCCGATTCATCGCCATCTAATGACCAATCGGTAATTTCTTCAGGAGGCTGATAGGCACGACTTACTTTCTGTCGCATTTGAGCAATATAAGTATCGATATCTGCTTGATTGGTGGAGTTGAAGGGGATCCCCTGAATTTGAGCGGCAAGCTGACGCATCTCATCTTGTAAATGGAGAATTTCTTCTGATATTCTGGCCGGGGAAGCCGTTTTTCTGCGTTTATGTTCCAATTCAAGTTGCTGACGGATTAAAAGTACCAAAAGACGTCTTCTAAGTGCCTGCCGTATTGCTCTTAAACTGGAAGACATAATCTTCTGAAATGTCGTCATCACGAAACCAATCGCCCGTTGTTGACTTGTTGTCTTCCCACCTTCACCGATACCTGCCCTTGAATATCCTTCTTTTAAGTACTCTGTAAGTTTGTTATAGAAAATTTGCTCCCGCATAGCCAGTTGGAATGACTGTGCATGCACTTGCCTTCGCATAAAAATCGGATGTCCATTTTTATCAGTGACTTCGCGTTTTGTTCTCCTGATCATGACTTTGCTTAGAAAGCCGCGATGCAGTTCAAGGGATTCTTCAGAATCATACAATGTATCGTCAAGAAGCTGGATGAGTGACCAAAATTGGTAACTATTTCCTTGATGCGGTGTCGCGGACAAAAAGAATAAATTTGATGTGTGATTTTTGATAGCTTCTGCTAACTTATAATTTTGAGTGGATTGAATCTTTTTGCCATAACGAATCCGACTAATGTGATGGGCTTCATCGAATACGATAATATCCCATCGGGGTCCACCTAATAGTCTATCCATCCGCTGAGGTCGTTTAATAGTATCAATAGAAGCAATGACACGATTTTTTGATTCCCAGGTCGTTGAAGAGTGATCGATAAAATCAATTCCTAAAATTTCAAAATCGAGACGGAATGCATCTCGCAGTTCGCTTTGCCAGTTTTTTGTAAGTCCTGCAGGAGTTACTATGAGAATACGATTTGCCTCTTTGCGTGTGATCAGCTCGCGTAATATCATGCCCATTTCGATGGTTTTACCCAACCCGACTTCGTCTGCAATGAGAAAACGGCGATATGACCGGGAGACAACATCGTGTGTTAGAAGGATCTGATGTGGCAGAAGATCTGTACGGCTGTTTGAAAGTTGCCCGCCTGCATTTTGCAGAGGAAGCTGGAATGATAATTGTTTAAGCAGAAAATCGAGAGGATTGTCAAAATCATTGGACCGCACTCTTTCCCAAAGATCAGGTGCAGGTTCAAGACGTTCTATCGGGAAACTATGGAGGTGGCGTCCAGTATCATCTTCTACCATCACATCGGCTTGATAACTCCCGAATACATCACTGACGCGATATACCTCCACAATCCCGAGATCATCACGACCGATGATTCGTACACGCTCGCCTGCTTTTGGCTGGTAATTCATATTCTGTTTTGTCAATGAAATACACTTCCTTTATATTTAATATCCTGCACCGGTGAGATTGAACGAACCGGTACGAAAAACCGTTTGTCCGTTGATTGTATCGGGGACCGGTGAACCGAATATCAGATAGATGGGAAGTTTTGCTGTCACATGATCCACTGCTAATTTATCCCCGCGTATAAGCGGCTGCCGGAATACAATCTGGATATCCGCACAATTCCTTCGATCAAACTGACTTGCAGCTCTGTTCAATTTTGAACGAATCCGTTTTGCTTCGTCTTCCATGTTGGGTCTGGCGCCAAGAAGGACTTCTTCTATACCCACGACCATCAGGCTGCTGTTTTCATCATATGGGAATGTCTCATCATCCAGCGAGCGGATAAAATCGAAAAAACCAATCCGGGCACTATTGGCTTTGACTCCCTGATTCTCGGATCTTGGGGGAGAAAGCTTATTTTGTTCAACCAAGAGATAACCGGGCATATTTACCTCAATTTATAAAACATCAGTGACAATAATAATTCATCAATCTTGCTCTATTCAATCGTAAATAAAGTCCGTTCATCCAGCAGATTCATTACCTTTTTCGCTGAATCCTTAAATGGCACTCTGGGGTGGTTCATCAAATATTCCAGAGCTGCGCGGATCTGCGGTCGCAACCCGCTGAATTTTTCGAGCCAGGGCCTCACATTTTCGCCGAGCTCTGCTGTACCGATCAGCATATGCATAACATCAATAAAAATTACCCCCTGAGGAAGCATATCAGTTTGTGGATCTTCAAAAAGCTGAATTTGACTCTGTACTTTCTCTTTGAATAATATTTTCAAATCATTCATGCGTTCAGCCGGTTGTTTGATCTCGAAACTTCGGCCACGATTCGCCCGGCCTTTGATGATCAGGCCATGAGCCTTCAACTCTGCAGGCTCAATAATACCGCGTGAGTTCTTACTCATTTCATCGGCGCTGATTTCTTTATATCCACACAAAGATGAAAAATACACATAGGAAATACGATCCAAATCTTCCAATTCGGTGGGCAGGGGGCGCTCTTTTGATACAAGCTGGTCGACGAGCAGTTTTATTTCAGCGAGAGCGCGATGGAGGGGGACTGGCTGGTCTTCATGATCAACGATTGTTCCGTAATGTTTACTGTACAGTTCCAGGCATTTACCAATGAGCAAAATATTGATATCAGATGGTGCAAGCGGTTCGTTACCATACCGGCCGGATTCAATGAGCCGTGCCTCCTCACGAGCCTTTCGACGGATGTCCTGTCGAACCGTTGCCCAGGATATTCTTGAAGAATTGTTTAGTTTTTCACGTTTGCAGCATACATGAATCAAATCATAGGAAATTGCTTCATTTTTCATGAGATGAAGTGAATTCTCCGCTTCTCCATGAATTGGATAGACCGCTTCTATATAATATCCCGACTGGCAAACAGAATCTAGCAATGCTTCCCAGGC
>JAFGJC010000236.1 GCA_016929305.1 candidate division CSSED10-310 bacterium
CCATTTGCAGTTCCATTCGATTCTTTTTGGTAATTGTGTAAACATCCAGCAAATCCTCAGCGTTAAATCCAAACAACCGGTAAGTTTGATCATTGAATCGCTGCAGACTGCACTTTGTGTTCAGGTAAAATTTAACAACAGTATTGATTACACGAATACCAACTTCAATTTGCTCATCAGTATATTTTTGATCAATCATACTTCGCATTACACCAAAAGTGTTATTAGATGTAATAGCATGCTTATATATCAGATTAAGAAACGCCTTCTTCTCACTTTGCTCCATATTCCTGATAAATGCGGTTTCGTTGTATGGTAAATCATACCTCTCCACAGCCGACTTTAAGGCTTCAACAAATCTTGAATCTGATACATCCTGAGAGATTACTTCAAATAAATTATTACGATTATCGATATAATCAGAGTCAATGTGCTGTCTTAACGTATTCGAAACAGATCGAATCAGCTTTTTAATCTCCTGTGTAACCTCATATGGTAACTCAGAGCTAAATGATTCATTATCGTCTGTCTTTTCGTATAGTAAATCCAGATCATCTACAATGGATAATATCTTATTATATCCTGCGTTAATATGCTTACCCAAGTCATCAATAGACTGGTCTTTCTCAATAATCAACCTTCATCACCTCGCATTAACGTTCTTCAAAATAAATGCTATTATTGTACGAGCTATTGGCTGTTTTGCTATTTATTAACTCGAATTGCTGCTCAGTAAAATATTGAATATTCAATTTTTGCCTTGCACTGATCTCATATGATTTTTGTGTTGCACTTATCCTTTCCTGAGTTCTATCAATATTCGTTTCCAGTTTTTTTATTGTGTAATATTCCTTTGATTTCTGCATGAGTTCATTTATGGCTATGCGCAGTAATCTGCTTTGTTCATTATCCAAGAACAAGTCTTCCTTTAAGCTATAATAATACTTAACTGCATCAAATTGAGTTGATCTGAACTCCCTGGCAAGTTTAGATATGGTATTAATTACAATCAAAAATTCCTTTTTTGATCCGCTATCAATTTTCTGCTCTTCAGATTTCATATTTTTGAATAATTTAATGCCTTTACCAGATAAATAGTACAATTTCTCGCGTCCAATATTGTTTGTGTATATGATATTATATCGTTTAATTCGCATGCAAAAATTCGAGAGGCCATTTTTACTTAATCCCAGATAGCTGGCGAGCGTTTTATGGTTCGCACCCTCGTTTTCATACAAATACTCCACCAGATCTTTTAAATACTTGTATTCATATAGCAATTTCAGGGATTCTGTCGTATCGCTTCGTTGTCTTGTAATTGAAGCTGATAGTTCAATAATCGCTCTGCATATTCCCCAATAATACGATTTAACATTCAGTTCGTTATCATGATCGATTAAAGTGTCAATGGCATTCAAGCTATCTGACGCAGACCTGTACATTTCCTCAATTAACTCATCAGCATTAGAATTAATTGCACTGGTGGCATTGATAAGCAGCTGCTCAGATATATATTCCAAACTTTGCCGATCCAGCTTATGCAGGTTTTCAAGGTTTAGTTCCTTCTTTTTGTCAATTGCTATCATATATTCACCCTCTAGTGTTCACGTATAGTTCACGCTGCAATTGATTATAACACGGTGCAATTATAACTTCAACGACTCCTGATAAGTAATGGCCATTTATCCTTCCTTTCAAACGATATTCAGGTCGTACGAACAGGTTACACACTTACTTCATTGCAGAAGGATATTGTTGCAGGGAGTTTTGACAAATTCCCCCTTTTATACAATTGAGGGTACGGAGTAAAAGAAAACTTAACAAAACAAGGCACTTCCTGATTACACTCATATTTGCAGTTTGCCAGGTTGTATTCATAAATGTCAATTTCGTTTTTTGTCTTGTTTTTTGCTGGCAGGCCAACAAAACCAATTCTCTCACAAATTCCTTCTGAGCCGGGATTTTGTATTTTTTTTGAAAGAGCGGCACAATAATTGCATACAAAGCTTATCACATAATTACTCATTGCCAAATCGTTTGCCTGGCTTATAAAAGGCTCAAGTGAAGGCGTATAAGCTGAGACAACAATATAATTGCAGCCCATAATATCAGTTAATGCATCATAAGATTTGGTTATATAATCCATACATATAGTGAAATAAATTCTTCCAAAACCATATATGTCTACAAAATCGTGAATCTCTTCTCTCAGCCTTAACGCTTCCGTTTTATTGTTTTCATTATTGTATGGATTCAATTTATTGTAATGGCAGATTTCTTTGCCTTGTCCGTTGAGGATGTATGCAGTATTATTGTTGTTTTCCCACATAGAACCGCTAACAATCAATTTCAGGCTGTGACCGATGCGATCTGATAAATGAGCCTTAATTGATTTAAGGACACTGGGCATTAAGGCAATCTCAGGAAAAATAGCAATGTGTATGTTCTGATTTATCATTTCATCCAGAATCTGAATGTATCTTTCAGAAACCTTGGTCGATACATCATCCTTCGGGTTAATAATCTCGAATTCGGTTTCTGATTCAACTATATCAACATGTAGTAATTTGCTGAATGGAGCCAGTCCAATATTGATGTCTTCATGATTGCCTATAAGCATGTCAAAATAATGTTTATCATTGAGTTGATAAACCATTGGCATCTCAAGAGGAATTTGCTGAAAAGATTCCAAAACCTTTCGTTTTAATATTATAATATTGTGCAAGTAATTATTAATGTTTCTGGTTTCGTGGCGAATCTTCTTTCTTAATTTCATACCGTCAGAGTATATGTCATCCGTTTTGCAGTTTGGTTTTGGGTAAATGGCTACAGCGTCCATGTATGTAACATTAAGCGGCCCGGAGCAGATAAACGGTTCTCGATTGAATTTATCATATTTGTTCTCATTATAGATATAGTATTTATCCAATCTCAGTATTAAATTAACACATAGAGCTCTAACATCTGCTTTTTCAAGAATAGAGCAATCAAATATCAAATCAATAAATTCCTTTGCATCGATTGAACTGCTGACAAAATCGGAACACGCTTCGTCTATCTGCTTCGTAATATTAAGTTTGCTTGATTGCACGATCAGTTCATATTCAGTAATAGCAAGATCATTAAAAACACTTACGCACAGAGTAGCAATAAGATCACCAAGAGAATAACTGGCATCAATTTGAGTTAATATATCATCTGTTTTTGATTCAAATTTTTCATGGCTCATTTGCATGCCCCCTCTAAATACAACAATGACTCATATATCCTATACTTTATAACGGGTAAGTGATGTTGCGTCTTCTGTTCATTTGCACCCTTTGCGTTTGAAAGTCAGACAGGATCTGTTCTTAAGAGCGGTTGCATATTGCGACATTTGGCTCATAACTGCTCAGCTTACACTCTTATGAGTCCGGCTTTGTGGCTCACCACTCGCCGGAACCGTGGCGCCGCCGTACCAGAATACGTAAGACTGATTGTCGCTATTGCCACATGATCATCACGCTAAACCCGCACTGCTATTTTCGCCTGTTCATAGGCCTGGATCTCACTGCTGGTCAGTGTCGGATGAAATGCTTCGACAACTTGAACGATCGATTCCATGGAGACGCCTGGTTCAGCACCGGTCGGCTGATTCATTTCTGCAATTCTGCGGTCAATGAATAATTGGGTGATCTGCATACAGCAGCCGGCAATATCAGCACACGTGAACTGCTCACTTTTCCTGGCCAGCACATCAAAATTGAGTTCCGCTTTTAACTTTCTTAAGTGATACTGGAACTGCTTCTTGCGTGACAGTTCATCGGGAAGCCCGATATACAACAGCGAATCAAATCGGCCGGGCCTTTTCAAAGCAGAATCGATTGCATCCAGTCGATTGGTTGCCGCAATAATGAATACGCCGGTCAAGCTCTCCATGCCATCCATTTCCGCAAGCAGCTGGTTCAGAATCCGCACAGAGGAGCTGTTTGTGACGCGATTTTCAGCGATTGAATCTATTTCGTCAAAAAATATGATCGCCGGTTTATTCTCTCTTGCTTCACGGAACAGTCTTCTTAAACTGGCTTCACTTTCGCCAATGCCACTTCTCAGCAGCGACGGTCCGCTGATGCTGAAGAAGCTGGCTTTGCATTCATCGGCAATCACTTTCGCGAAAAGTGTTTTGCCGCAACCGGGAGGACCATACATCAACAAGCCTTTGGCCGGGGCAACTCCCATTTCGATATAGACATCCGAATACAGCAATGGCTTTTCCACTTTTGCTTTGATGGTATTCTTGATATCGTCCATGCCCGCGATATCATCCCAGCTATACGTTCTCTCTTTGTATTTGTTGACATCTTCCTGGGCGATCAGGCTCCGTGTGTAGCGCATCGCGAAACTCTCATATTGCTCGCGCATGTCTAAAGACACGGTTGGCTTTGTTATGGCGACTGCCTCGACAAGCTGCTCTTGTGAAATCAGGTTATAATGATTGGCTCTGAACAACGCTTCAACGACACCTTTGATATCCGCACCGGTAAACCGATCAGATATTTCCGCTAAATGAACCGAATCGATGGTTCTCATATCCGCTTTTCTGTCCAGGTATAAATTCCAGATGGCTATTCTGGATTCCAGATTGGGCGGACCGATATAGATCATCTTGTCAAAACGACCCGGACGCATGGCCGCAGCATCAATATCGTTGGGCAGATTTGTCGCACCAATAATCAAAACATCCCTCAGCTCTTTGAAGCCATCCATTTCACCCAGGAAGGTGGTCACTGTTGTAATATCCCAGGATTGCCTGGACTCATTTCTTGGCCGTAAAAAGGACTCGAGTTCGTCAAAAAAGAGCAAACACGGCGTTGATGCTCTCGCTTTTGCAAAGATCTCTCTCAGGTTCTTCTCGCTTTCCCCAAGGTATTTAGATACAAATTCCGATCCGGAAACGGTTATCAGGTTCATTTTTGTTGCGGAGGCAACAACACGGGCAAACATGGTTTTTCCTGTTCCCGGAGGTCCGAACAGCAGAATGCCTTTGACGGGCTTAATGCCGGCAGCCTGCATTCTCCTTCTTTCATGCTTGTGCGTATAGGGTTTTACCGCTTCCTGGATCTCCTGCTTTGTCTTTTCATAGCCGGCGATGCTGTCCCAGCTGTTTCTGATGATGCGGCCATCCTCCAGTTGATAATCCGCATGGCCGGTATCGGAGGCCAAAACGGGATAAACAGACAGCAGGTGTGAAAACCCATAGATCAACAAGGACAACAGCATCACCGTCAGGATAGCCGTCGTTTGATCGATCGAATCGACATCATTTGCCCGAAATAACAGTGCGCCCGAGAAAATAGCGCCGGTCATCAGGGTAATGGTCAGGTTTGCCAGCCAAATGCGCCTGATCTTCATGAAAAGCTTATGTGACAGTGCCCCCGCAATGATCGTGCCCAGAAAGACCAATGCAAAAAAGATAATCACAGACATCAGATCATCACGGGAGTCAAAATTAAACAGATTCAGAAAGTCAGATTTCCAAACCGGGTATGCTTTGTACCCTCCACCGATAAGTTCTTTCAGGTCGTCTAGATGTACACCCGGTTTTAGCGGACTCAGAAAGTCAAACAGCAGAACGATGGTCATGATTGCAGGGAAAATGAAATTCAACTTCTTCGTGTATTTTAAACACAACAGGCAGGCAAGCTGGATCGGGATAATCAGATAGATGAAGCTGCTATCGGCCAGAACAGCTATC
>JAFGJC010000237.1 GCA_016929305.1 candidate division CSSED10-310 bacterium
ATGAGCCGTAGTTGGAACAGCTATACAGACAAAATCCACATCATTGGTCAATTTTTCATGTTCAGTTTCATAGCGGCAGTCGTATTTCCGACTTATTTTTTCAGCAACCTGTCGATTTATATCAGCGACAGCTATAAGTTCCACACCGGGAAGTTCACTAAGAATCCTGGCGTGATGCTGACCAAGATGACCAACCCCCACTACGGCACCTCGTAAACGTTGTGATGTCATCGAATACAAATTCCTCGTTCTGATGATTCGATAAAAGATACCAATTCCATCACATCAGATTGATCTGGAAATTCATCACGCATTTTTTTAAGCGCGGATGACAGTGCAAGGTCTTTTTTTAACAGATAGCGCACAGCTTTATGTAGCGCGTTCCTGCGTGTCAAATCAAACCCCCGCCGTTTCAATCCGACAGCATTAATTTGATGCAGGTGACCGCGGCCGCCTGCAACCAGACCAAAAGGAATGACATCCTGCGAAACAGCGGTACCGCCACCAATAAAAGCATGACGGCCTATTGTTACGAATTGATGAATGGCACAAAGACCACCTATTATCGCAAAATCTCCAATTGTCACATGCCCCGCCATATTGACTGCATTTGCTATAATGACTTCGTTCCCGATCTGGCAATCATGAGCGATATGTGCATAAGCCATTACCATACATTTGTTACCGACACGTGTGACTTCGCCGCCATGGGGCGTTCCCCGGTGAATGGTAGTAAACTCCCGGATAATATTGCCATCACCGATTTCCAATCGCGTCGGTTCCCCATTGTACTTTAAATCCTGAGGTGGAGCGCCAATCACTGCATGATGATGGATTGTATTTGAAGATCCGATGCGGGTTGGACCCTCGATTACCGTATGACTCCCAATTCTAGTGCGCGCAGCTATTTCAACTCCCGCTCCAATAACACTGAATGGACCGATATCCACAGATCCATCAATAACTGCTTTTTCGTCGATTATTGCTCGAGAATCAATCACGTATTCCCCTCCCCTTTCGTTTTTTCTTCCAGTAGTTCCTCCAGTTGTTCAATCCTTTTTCTCAAACTTGAAATTTCTGTTTTCATCTCCAGGGCATTTGCCAGAACACCTTGTACGCGAAGCCATTTTCTGTGTGGAAATGCTGGAAAACCTGACATCATTGATTTTGGAGGTATCGACTTTGTTATTCCAGCTTTTGCCGTTAGAATACAGTCATCTCCTATCGAAATATGTCCGGTCAAACCAGCCTGTCCCCCTATCTGAACTCTTTTCCCGATCACACTGCTACCGGAAATACCGGTTTGAGCTGCAATAGCGGTATCATCACCAAGGATTACATTGTGTGCAAGATGAATCAAATTATCGAGTTTTACACCTCGATGGATGATCGTTTCACCGACACTTCCCCTATCAATTGTGCAGTTGGCTCCGATTTCAACATCATCATCAATGAATACGGAACCAATCTGCGGCATTTTCACATAAGTATTGTGTTCTTTGGCAAAGCCGAAACCATCCGAACCAATAATCGATCCAGCATGAATAATAACACGATTTCCGATTCGGACCTTATGATAGACAACGACATTTGGATAAATAATGCAGTGTTCACCGATGGAAACATCATTTCCGAGAACAGCTCCAGGAAAGATGATGGTGTGATCTCCGACCTGGCATCGTTCACCAATACTGACGCATGCACCAACACATATTTCCCGCCCAAGTTTTGCCGATTCAGATACGACTGCTGATGTATGTATCCCAGGCTTCGGTCCCTTTACCGGATAGTACAAAGCAAGTAACTTGGCCAGCGCCAGATAAGGATTGGCTACAATTAAAAACTGACATTCAATCCCCTCAATAGTAGTTGATGTTAGTAATGCGCCAGCTTTGCTGTGCTTTGCTGCAGCAACATACTTAGGACTTGTCAAAAAAGACAAATCATCGGATTCAGCTCGATCGAGCGTGGTTATCCGTTTTACCGTAAAATCCGGTCCCTCACCAACAATCGTTCCATTGACATAATCGGCAAGTTGAGAAAGCTTACGGGTGTTAGCCATGAATTTATTGCCTCGATTATGGCTGAAATGTTTGATCGTATTTTAGAATAACCTTGTCGGTCAGATCAATAGCCTGACTGGCATACAATACGGTTACCTTATCGAGGATAAGTGTATATCCCTCTTCCTTACCCAGCTGCTGAATAATATCCATGACTTCTTTCTGGATTTTTTCCATATATTGTTTTTCCTTTTGCGCTATTTCACTATCAGCATCTTCGAGCATGCGTTTGAAATCTTTCCTGTCGTTTCGAAGCTGTTCCTCTTTTTCATTTTTTGCTGTTTCCGATAATGTCATGTACTGTTTCAAATATTCTTCTTCAGCTTTTTCAATTCCCGCTTTTTTTATTTCTACGAGTTCCTTGTGTTTGTCCTGAAGTTGCTTTAACTTCTGGTAGGCATCAATACCCGCTTTTGATTCTTCGATAATCCGCTGAGCATTCACAAACCCTATTTTCGTCACATCCTCTGCACGAACTAATGCGGATGCAAAGAAAGAAATAATGGTCAGTGCCAGAAAAGAACATGTTAATTTCTTCATCATAATAATCTCCATTCGTTTAAAGTCTAATAGCTAAAATACCGTTCCCATCGTAAATTGAAAATCATTTTTATCTTCAGTTTCCAATGGATCCAGATTATATCCCCAAATAAAGCGAAGTGGAATCCAAAATCCCGGAACATAAAATCTAACCTCAAAACCAATACTCGGGCGCAGTGAACGCAAATCCACCGATTCCTGTTCAGCATAAGCATCTCCAGCATCAGCAAACAGGATTGTTTTAAGGGGACCCGCAATGGGTATTTGAATTTCGGCAGATAGCCTAACTGCCTTATTCCCTCCTAAATTCTGACCGTACTCGTCCCATGGACCAATAGATCTCTCCGTATACCCTCTTACTGAGCGAGGTCCGCCAAGCAGATAACGTTCGTAAAATGGCAGTTTTTTACCTCGTAACCCTTCTGCAAAATTGAATTCGCTGCTGAAACCGAAAACCAGATTTTTGGGTAAAGGTTTAAAATATGAAAAAGAAAAGTTGGTCTTATAGAAATCGTTATCTCCGCCAAGTGTGCTTCCGGCATATTCCACAGAAAATCGAGTATATGTGCCTTTTGATGGATCTCTTTGATTGTTCAGTTTATCATGAATCCAGGTTGAAGTGACGCTCGATGTAACTTGCCGGCCTTCGATATCTTTAATATCCTCGTCTGCACTCTCTTCGACATCAAAAACACGGTTGACTTCCATTTTATAGCCTAAACGGGTTGAAAGATTGTATTTTAAAGCCCTTCCTGTGGTCAGGCTTCCTCCCAGACTTTCCTGCTGAGAATAGTCATAATCCCGCGTTGTTTTCCAGATGGATGCGGATCCAAAATAGGGACGATCGAAAATCCATTCATCAGTAAATGATAAACTAAAAGTCTCACGCCGCTTTCCGGATGTGGCTGAAAAATTAAATTCCTGACCGCGGCCGAAAAGATTATGTTCAGACAAACCTATGGTTCCATAAAAATTCTCGTAAGCTGAATAACCACCCGCTAACTGGATTTCCGTTTGTTTTGTATCATTCACTGACACGTTCACATCCACTTGACTCATATCCGTTTGCGGAATAATCTCAGGCTTCACTTCATCAATATATCCGAGGTACTGGATCCTTGAAATTGACTGTTTAACGGCTGCCGTATTAAAAATATCGCCCTCAGCCAGCGTGAAGTTTCTTCGCAAAACTCGATCACGAGTTCTGTTGTTTCCAATAAATTCGAGTCGATGAAGAAATGCCTGCTGCCCCTGCGTCACTGTAAATGTTATATCAACCGTTTTTGAATCTTCATGAATCGTTTTAACGGGCTCTATCATCGCGTAAATATATCCGAGCATACCATAAAGTTCATTGATTTGAGTTATCGCTTCCTGTTCCACTGAATAGGAATAAATTTTGCCTTTTTCCAGTCTTGGTCCCGCTTTAAAAAACGCTGAACCTCCAAAAAATTTCTGATATTTTTCAAGACGTGTAGCCTTGACAACATTTTTAATAACTTCAGCAGGATATATTGATGCCTCATCCACTTTGGCATCTACCTCCCCGATAGTATAAACATCGCCTTCTTCAATCGGAATCGTAATGATAACTTGCTGTTTTGCCTTTTTCTTTTTTTTTGCCTTTTCAGGTTTTGATACCGTAATTTTCGGTTTGCCGACAGTCGCCTTCAAATAACCGCGATCTTTGTAAAATTCTTCGATTTTTTTGAGATCTTCATTGAGTTTATCTTCTTTAAGTTTTCCACTGCTCGTTAACCATGACATCCACCAGTGTTCTTTGTTCTCATCAAACTTTGATTTCAAACCCCAGAAACGATTCCCGTCACTGAATGCTGTATTCCCTTCGAAACGTATCTCTTCAATACGAACTTTTGTTCCTTCATCAATGGAAAAGACCAGCGCAGCAGATCCGGGTTCAGCTCCAGATAATCGAGGTGTGATAAGAGCATAATTGTAGCCTTTTTCTGCATACTTCGCTGATATTTTATTTATGCTTTCAGTTACAGTAACCGGATTGTACCGCTCACCCTTCTTTACTGTAATTTCATCCATCAATGTGGACATTTGAATTTCTTTAGCACCGGAAATCAGTATTTCAGTGATAATCGGCCGTTCTGCCACCTCCACAATAATCCGAACACCACCGTTATCTTTTTCATAATAAACAGTAACATCGTTAAAAAAATCTGTAGCATATAATTTTTTTATATCCCTGCGTATGACATTAACATCGACCGGTTTACCAGGTTTGCTCTCCATAAGATAAAGAATAGTCTCCTTTTCAATCTGCAGGTTCCCCGTTATTTCGATAGTAGTTATCAATGGAGAGTTCTGTCCATAACAAACGGAGTAATAAAGAATAGCTGTTACTATGAAAGCGATTCTGAAGGAGATATACGATGAAGTCTTTAACAAAATAAATCCGCCCCGATCCAGTATAGTTATTGCATCATCTACATCATCACACAAGCGGGATAGTTTATGAACTTTAAATGCCAAACGTCAAGGTCAAACCTCAGAAATTATCGGCTACAAGTTCAATCAGAACCGTTTTCGGTTGATCCGACGGTAGCGACAGCTTCCTCACAAATATCGAAAATCAACTCATCGTCTTGAACTCTCACTTTGATTTTACTGATATCTTGAGGAAACTTTTGTTGCAGAAGTTTTTCTGCAAGGGGATTTTCGATGTACTGTCGAACAGCTCTTTTAACAGGTCTGGCACCATATGCAGGTTGATAACTCTTACCCAACAACCATTCCTTTGCATGTTTATCCAGTTCGAGTTCGAATTCAAGATGCGCAATTTGTTTGTTAAGTTGAATTAATGTGAGATCAATAATCTTGGAAATTTGTTCTTTGTTGAGTTGGTGAAACACTACCACCTCATCGATTCTGTTGAGGAATTCCGGATTAAATGTACGTTTCAACTCTTCAAGTACGATTTCCTTCATTCGTTTGTAGTCCATAGCCCGACTCAATTCAGGAGAAGTAAAACCGAGGGCTGTGCCTTTTTTAATAAAACGCGCTCCGATATTCGATGTCATTATCAGCAGAGTATTTTTAAAATCCACCCGGCGTCCCATACCATCAGTCAAGTGTCCTTCTTCCATCACCTGCAACAGAATATTAAAAATTTCAGGGCTGGCTTTCTCAATCTCGTCCAGAAGCACAACAGAATAGGGTTTTCGCCGTACGCGTTCAGTGAGTTGACCGCCTTCGCCATATCCGACATATCCAGGTGGCGATCCGACCAGCCTTGAAACTGTATGTTTTTCCATGAACTCCGACATATCAATCGAGATGATGGCTTTTTCGTCACCGAACATAAATTCCGCGAGTGCTCGAGCCAACTCCGTCTTTCCAACGCCTGTCGGGCCGAGAAACACGAAAGATCCTATTGGTTTTCGGGGATCCTTGAGTCCAGCCCGTGATCGGCGAATAGCTCGAGTTACGACTTCAATTGCCTCATTCTGTCCAACAACTCGACGATGAAGCTCCTTCTCCATTCTTAACAACCGTTCTGTTTCACTTTCTTCCAAACGGTTCAATGGTACACCAGTCCATTGAGACACGACTTGGGTAACATCTTCTGCAGTGACGGTTACCGGCTGTTCAATCTGCCTCTGCCTCCATAATTCTTTTATCCTTTCAGAATCTTGTCTAAGTTTCTGTTGCGTTTCTTTCAGTTCACCGATCATTGCAAAATTATGATCTCCAAATGCTCGTTCCACTTTACGCTCAAGAAGTTCCACTTCTTCCTCGATCGCTTTGAGCTGATCCGGTTGCTTGGAAGCGGACAACCGGACTTTGGATCCGGCTTCATCGATCACATCAATCGCTTTGTCAGGCAAGTTTCGATCACTGATATATTGATCGGACAATCGAGCTGAAGCGATAATCGCCTCACGCGTAAAGCGAGCATTGTGATGACTTTCGTATTTGTGTTTTAAACCATCAATAATCCTGATCGTTTCTTCAACAGTAGGAGCACTTACAAAAATCGTTTGAAAGCGTCTTTCTAACGCACCATCCTTTTCGATATGTTTTCGATATTCATCCATGGTCGTTGCACCAATACACTGAATTTCACCTCGAGAAAGAGAAGGTTTTAGCATATTCGATGCATCGATTGATCCTTCCGCAGCACCTGCACCGACAAGTGTATGGAGTTCGTCAATGAATATGATGACATCTTTAGTTTTCTGTAATTCTTTTATCACGGACTGTAAACGTTCCTCAAACTGTCCACGATATTTTGTTCCTGCAACGAGTGCAGCCAGATCCAAACTCACAATCCGTTTTTCGCCAAGAATATCGGGAATATCCTTTTTGATAATTTTCTGAGCCAACCCTTCGACTATAGCTGTTTTTCCGACACCCGGTTCGCCGATGAGAACGGGATTGTTTTTAGTTCTGCGGCAGAGTATCTGGATTACGCGTTCGATTTCCGCTTCACGCCCGATAACTGGATCCAACTGCCCGCGTTCCGCAAGATCTGTCAGATCTCGACCAAATGCATCGAGTGCTGGTGTTTTGGATTTATCTGGTTTCTTTCCCTGCTCCGGGCTAAGAAGTTCAATGATAGTTTCATGAAGAACATCCAGGTTAAGACCGGCATCGCGAAGAAGCTTACCCGCCAAACCATTGCGTTCTCGAACCATACCCAATAGTATATGTTCCGTACCGATATAGTTCTGTCCCAACTCCTTTGCTTCATATATCGCCGCTTCAATGACTTTTTTGGATAGATCCGAAAACGGTATGTCGCGCCGATAACTTCGTCGCGTTCCCAAAATCACTCGGCGCTCTATCTGTAACTGTATTGTATGCGGATTGATGTTCAGTTTTCGAAGCGCTCTCATGGCAATCCCGCCACCTTCCTTGATCAATCCGAGAAGTATATGTTCGGTGTCCAGGACATCATGCTGCAAACGTTCGGCTTCGCTTTTCGCCAGCATAATGACCAGTCGAGCCCTATCAGTGAATTTTTCAAACATGGAATAACTTCCTTTCTATTCTCTCAAAGATGTGGTGACCACACCATTTGATTGCACAACTTCAACACGGCCTTCTGTTAACCGCAACCAACGATGCGCGGATTTGGCTAGATTTAAATTATGTGTTGCCACGACCAAAGCTGCACCTGAAGCTTGATTCAATCGACACATTAAATCGAATACCATTTGTGAGGTATCTTCATCCAAGTTACCTGTAGGTTCATCCGCCAAAATTATGCTGGGTTCCGTAACCATCGCTCTGGCAACTGCTACCCGCTGCTGCTCCCCACCCGACAGTTCACCCGGTTTATGCCACATTCGCTCTTTCAGTCCAACTTTTTCAAGCATATCAGCAGACTTTAACTCAGCATGCTTCCAATTCTTACGTCGGATCATGAGCGGCATCGAGACATTTTCAAGTGCAGTGAATTCCGGCAATAGATGATGAAATTGAAAAATAAACCCGATTTCCGTATTCCGATATACTTCAAGTTCTGCAGCAGACATTTTAGTCAGAGATTTCCCTTGATACATAATATCGCCAGATGTTGGTCTATCCAATCCGCCGAGTAAATGCAAGAGCGTGGATTTACCAACACCAGAAGCCCCGGTGAGTACAAGAATCTCTCGTTTGTTGACATCAAAAGTGATCTCACGGAGGACTTGCAGACGCGTTAATCCACTTGAAAAACTCCGTGCCAAATTCTGAACTGACAGAATATTGTCACTCATACCTTATCGCCTCCACTGGGTCCAATCTGGCTGCCTGATATGCCGGGTAAATCGTGGCAATAAGACTGATAATCAGAGATGCGCTGCAAATAGCAAGAACATCTGGTAATCGCACCTTAAATGGCAGAAAGCTGATATAATACACATCACCTTCCAGTCGGATTAATTGATATGCATCCGCGATCCAGCTTAGTGTTGTACCCAATATACAACCCAATAATGTTCCAACTATACCTATTATAATACCTTGTGACAAAAAAATCAAACGTATACTTCTTGTAGAAGCCCCCATAGCTTTTAAAATACCTATATCTTTGTGTTTTTCCATAACCATCATTGTTAAAGAACTAATAATATTAAATGCAGCAACAAACACTATTAGAGTTAATATGATAAACATGGCCATTTTTTCAAGTTTTAACGCTGAAAAAAATACACTGTTCAACTGTCGCCAGTCACGGATGAAGAAGCGTGCAGGAAATTCACGTTCAATTTCCTTCATGATTCTATTCGTCTGAAAAATGTCATCAACCCGGATTTCTATCCAATGAATGCCATTATCAATGCCCAGTAATCTTTGAGCTGCATCAAGAGAAATAAATGCAAAATTTTCATCATACTCACTCATACCGGATTTGAAAATTCCCGATACCCGGAATGCTTTGGCTTTGGGTATCGATCCAAAGGGTGTCATCGTCGTGGCAGATGATAGCAGTCCAACATAATCACCGGTACTGACCCCCAATTTGCGCTGAGCCATTTGATATCCCAGTATAATTCCATCACTCATGGGATCCTGCACATTCGATGAAGAATGTCCATTTGATTTGAGTTGTGAGACATCTCCTTCAACCATGTATTTCTGAAGATCGATAGCGCCCATATTATTGGGATCAATCCCTTTTAAGATAATTCCTTGGGAGTAATTGTTATGGGATATAAGTGCCTCTTTCAAAATGCAGGGCGTTGCTGCTCTAACTCCCTCTATATTTCGGATCCGTTCCAATACCATTGGGTAATCTTGAAACTGATCGTGTGCTTTGTATCTCTCAACACGAATATGGGCGTATGTGCCCAGAATCTTATCTCTAAGATCCTCCTCAAATCCGGTCATTACTGCCAGAACAATGATTAATGTAGCCACTCCAAGCATAACCCCAAATATGGAAATGCTGGTAATCACCGAAATCATTGTCTGTTTTCGACGAGCTTTTAAATATCGTAAACCAACAAAATACTCATACTTCATGTCAAGGTCACCCTTTAGGAGACGAACTTTCATTCCCCCTGACTAATATACGTCTATCGGCGCAAATAAGCCTCAATAAAATTATCAATGTCTCCATCCAGCACTTCGTCAACTTTTCCTGTTTCTTCATTTGTTCTGTGATCTTTTATTAATCGATAAGGATGAAGGACATATGAACGGATCTGGCTGCCCCAGGCAATCTCCTTTTTACTGCTTTCCAGTTTCCGTCGTTCCTCATCCATTTCACGGAGTTTTATATCATATAATCTTGCTTTCAATATTTTCATGGCGATATCCCGGTTGCGATGCTGTGACCGTTCATTCTGACACGTGACAACAATTCCAGTGGGTTCGTGAGTTATTCTCACTGCCGAATCCGTGGTGTTGACTCCCTGCCCACCCGGACCGCTGGAACGATACACATCCACTCTAATATCACTAGGATTGATATCTATCTCGATATCCTCCTCAATTTCAGGATAAACGAAAACGGATGCAAAGGAGGTATGCCGGCGTGAATTTGCATCGAAGGGCGATATTCGAACCAACCGGTGAACGCCGATTTCCGCTTTCAAATAACCGTATGCATAATCACCTGATATTTCAAATGTGGCGCTTTTGATACCTGCCTCGTCACCTTGAAGCAGATCAAGAAGCGTAAACTTGAAACCTCGCCGTTCCGCCCACCGATGATACATGCGAAGCAGCATTTGCGCCCAATCCTGCGATTCTGTACCACCTGCTCCCGGATGTATTGCAACAATTGCATCTGCTGGATCGCTTGGCGCATCCAATAAGGTCTCAAACTCATAACGCTCAAACCGGCTTTCAAAATTATCCATTGCACCACACAATTCCACGGCTATCTGATCATCTTCCTGTGCCAATTCTGCAAGCGTCTTCAATTCTTCCAATTCCTTTTTAAACGTCATCCAATGCTCAACTATTTTGGAAATCGTTGACCGTTTTTGAGTTATTTGGCGAGCTTCTTGAGGATTATCCCAAAAACCTTCCTCGGTTATTTTTTTATCAAAGTCGCGAAGATTTTTTTCTTTTTGAGGGATGTCAAAGACGCCTCCCGATATCATCCATACGTTCTGAAAGATCATTCAGGTTATCAAATATTTCTTTCTCAGGTTTGGTATTCATCACTGATCTCCTTTAGCTTTATAAATTCTCTGTTTAACAACACTCACTATAATAATGGTTATCAGAAGGGACCCACATATCCAAGGAAAAATATCACCAAAAACAAGATATGGCGATCGTTTATCCTGCGTCTTTACCGTAACAGCAAAGACCGCCTCCCGGAAAAGAGCTGTACGCTTAAGGATGTGACCTTTACTGTCGACAGCCCCGCTTATGCCAGTGTTTGCACAGCGAATGACTGGTCTCCTGCATTCTACAGCTCTAAACACTGAAGCGGAGAAATGCTGTTCGGCTGCTGCTGAATCCCCAAACCAAGCATCGTTGGTCAAATTCACGATGACATCGGCTCCAGCCAGTACTCTCCGCCGGACCAGATGCGGAAAAATATTTTCATAGCATATCGTCATACCAAGCGATACACCGTTATAATGCAACGGTTCAACCCGCGTACCTCTTCCAAATTCACCAATTGAATGTTCCACCATTCTATCAACAAAAAATAAAATATTCTTGAAT
>JAFGJC010000238.1 GCA_016929305.1 candidate division CSSED10-310 bacterium
GAGTTGGAAGAAGCTGAAGAAGTCGAAGAAGCACAGACAGTACAACTGACACGAGACAAACTGGAATCGGTCTTACGCGAGGAAGCAAAACATGAAGAAGAGGGTATTCAATTCGGGAAATACCTGCTTATTGAAAAAATCGCTTCCGGTGGTATGGCCGAAATGTGGAAAGCAAAACAAAAAGGTCCGGAAGGCTTTGAAAAACTGGTAGCAGTGAAGCGTATCCTCCCGCATCTGGGCGAAAATGAAGACTTCATCACAATGTTTATCGATGAAGGTAAAGTTGCTGCTCAACTTACGCACCCCAATATTGCCCAAATATATGAACTCGGCGAACAGGACAGTTCTTATTATATAGCAATGGAATATATCGCGGGTAAGGATTTACGAACAATAATGAGGAAAGGTCGGAAACTTAATCGATCGTTGTCGGTTGAGTTGTCCGTGCTTTTGGCTCGAAACCTGCTTGCGGGTTTGCATTACGCTCACCGGAAAAAAGGTTTTAATAATGAGGATTTGAATATAGTCCACAGGGATGTCAGTCCGCAAAATGTCCTGATCTCTTATGAAGGAGAAGTCAAGCTTGTTGACTTCGGAATTGCAAAAGCCGCTGCTAAAAATTCCGTCACTCAAACGGGAGCATTAAAGGGTAAAATCTTATATATGTCACCCGAACAAGCCTGGGGACAAACTGTAGACCGCCGCTCCGACATTTTTTCCGTTGGCGTGTTGCTTTATGAAATGCTTACCGGCAAACGGATTTTTCTGGCGGATAACGAAATTGCGATTTTACAAAAGGTACGGGAGTGGGATCCTCCACCACCATCATCTGCAAATGCTCGTGTTTCAAGTATTCTTGACAGAATTATCCTCAAAGCCATTGCAAAAAATCCTGCGGATCGTTTTCAGACAGCTGATGAAATGCGGTCAGATCTTGACAGTTTTCTCGGAACCATCAAACCCTCTCCGAAAGCGTTAGATTTGGGACTTTACATGAGGGGATTGTTTTCGGAAGAAATTGCTCGAGAGGTTCCGGAATTGTTGGAATCGATCAAGGAAGAAGATTACTACGAGGAACCTGTTATCGCTGAACCTCCCGCACCTCCAGAAAAAGAACTTCCCGAGGAACGTCCTGAAGAAGTTGAGAGGATTTCTGCTCCTCCACCCGAACCTGAAATCCCCATTGAGGAAGAACTTGTAGAATTTGAGGAAGAGGAAGAAGAGGTTGAACCCGAAGAGGAAGCGTATATTGAAGAACCTGTGGAAGAAGTAACAGAACCTCCTGAAGATTTTGCTGAGGAACAGGAAGAAGAGCCTGTCAAAGTCCCAGTTCCTGAAGAAGATGTTTATCAAGAATCTGAAGCGGAAACAGGTATTGAGGTTGAAGAACCAGAGCCTGCGCCGGTGACTCCGGAAGCCCCAACTTTCGAGGAATTCGAAGAAGAAAAAACGGAAATGATGCCGGAAGAGAAACTGGAACCTTTGATTACGGCTCCAGCGGTTACTCCAAAACCGGAAAAGGAGCCTGAGGAGAAGGCTGAAGAGGCAATCCTTTTCGATGATAGTTTCTTGAAACCATCAAAAAAGGGGTTTTCGTTTGATTTCAAGAATCCCGTCGTCATGATTGGTGGCGGAGTTGGTCTTCTGGTAATTATCCTAGTTGCAGTTTTTGCGTTTATGGGAGGTGAATCGGAAAAACCGCCCGCACAGCCAACGATAAGTGCTGCAGATTCTCAAGCGACCGCTGCTGCTGCTGTCGCTATGATCGCCAACACACCGACACCAACCCCCGAACCGACGATCACATCAACTCCGGAACCTACAACAGAACCTACCGCGCTACCTACTCGTCCACCTCGTCCTACAGATACACCTCGGCCCGAAGATACTGCAACACCAATACCAACAAACACACCGCCTCCAACATTTACTCCCCAACCCACTGCAACACCAATACCAACAAAAATTCCTGCGGGAACTTACATCGAGCACCCTGATGTGAAACCGGAAATTCTTGAAAAAACAGCAGTCACCATGCCGGTCGCAGCAAGAAAAATGAATATTGAAGGGACTGTATTACTTCGATTATTAGTCTCCGAAACAGGGGAAGTACTTGATATTTCAGTGCTTCGCGCCGACGATGCCCTCGAAAAATCCGGATGCGTAAAAGCAGCAAAAGATGCGGTTAAAGATTGGAGATTCCAAGCAGCTACTCATCAAGGTGTCCCTGTAAAAACACATTTCAATGTGTTGATTCCTTTCAGGCAAAGGCGATAATGTGATGCATGAAATATGCAAGCTTTATAATTTCGTGGTAGATTGGACATGTGTATAATATTGTTAAGGAAAGGAGCATGAAAAATGGCTAAGAATCTTTCGGACGATCAGAAATCCTTCTATGAAAACGTCTACAAAGTCTCTAAACAGGAAATAGAAGCCATATCTGCACAAATTGAACGTGAACTCGCTGAAGTTAAAGAACGAATTACTAAACTAAATCAGGAGAAACAGGCAGTACGTCAAATGTACGATGGTGCGTGCGCGCGTTTGGGAATTGAAAGCGAGTTTGATAAAGCTGAAGACAGTGAAGTTATTGAAGAGGAAGAAGAATAGTAGATCGCCAGTTGGGATCTGGCATATATTTCAACGTACAGGAGATTACATATGAAGCGAATATGTTTTAGTATGTTTGGCATTTTGTGTTTTATCTCGTTGATTGTTTCCGTGTCTTTTGCTGATCAAGTCGAGGATTTACTCAAATCAGCCACCGAAAACTACCAAGCAAAAAAATACATGAAAGCGCTAGAGGATATCGATTGGGCGCAACGTGAAATATCAAACATGCATATGCAAGTTGTTCAAGCACTTCTGCCCGAGAGTTTTCCGGGATATGAAACCAACAGTATTGATGGTGGAGCGATGTTTGGTGTCAATTCTGTGGGAAGAGAGTATCAGAAAGAGAATCAGTCAATCAAAATAACGATCACAGGTAGTCAGGCAGGTCAAGCAGGAATGGGACTTGGTGCGATTATGGGTATGGCAGCTGCATTTCAGTCACAGGAAGCTGGAACAAAATCAAAAATGATTATGTGTAAAGGTAGAAAAGGACAGTTTAACCTCGATACCGAATCCAACACAGGAACACTGACTTATACCCTTAATAATAATGCGTTTATAACCATTGAAACTGAAGGATTTGCCGACGAATCGGGTGCTCAAATGGCCGCAGAAAAACTTGATTTCGATGCCATAGAAAAAGCATATCAATAATTTTTTTGTTCAATTATTTGATGGACCGGTGCAATGTCCCGGTCCTTTTTTATTATATTGCGGCAAATGGAAGTTATTATGTGTGAAAAAAATACATTGGATAACCAGATACCGACATTTTATAATGAAATTCATACCAGAATATCCACACTTCAGAAATCACTTCGTGAGGCTTCTATTGATGTTGCGTGGATACAACAAACAACAGATTTGTACTATTATTCCGGAACCTCTCAAATTGGGCATCTTCTGATCCCCGCTTCTCAAGAGCCGGAACTCTTTATTCGAAGATATTATCCTCGGGCTGCCAAGGAAACGCCATTATGCAACACCCACCAAATAACAACATTCAAAGATGTGACAAATTATGTGACAAAAAACCCCTTTCGACGAATAGGTCTTGAACTGGATGTTTTGTCCGTAAACCAATTCAAGAAGATGATCGCCCCTCTTCCCCAAGCTGAATTTATTGATATTTCTCCGATCATACGAAAACAAAGATCGATTAAATCATCACGAGAAATCGATGCGATTAAGAATGCAGCAAATCAACTTCATTTAGTTTTTCAGAAAATACCGGAATGGATCACGGAGGGAATGCGAGAGATTGATCTTGCTGCTAAAATTGAATGTTTTTTACGGGAGCATGGTCATCAAGGACTTTTGCCTACTAGAACCATGAATACCGCGATTTTTTACGGTAATGTATTGTTCGGTCAGAGTTCTGCAGAGAGAAGTAGTCTGGCAGGTCCAACCTGCGGAGCTGGTTTGTATAACGCATATCCAAATGGCGCAGGATGGCATCAACTGGAAGCTCACACTCCAATATTTATTGATCTTGTATCAGGATATGATGGATATATGGCTGATGCAACTCGAATCTTCAGCCTTGGAAGATTACCTGAATCGTTAAAAAAATTACATCAAAGCTGTATTTCCATACAGAACAGCCTTGTTGAAGAGATACTCAAAGGAACTGCCGCAAAAACGCTCTGTCAGATTGCCTGTAATATGGCTCAAAAACTGGATCTTACAACTTATTTTATGGGACCGCCCGATGATAAAGTACCATTTGTGGGTCATGGAATTGGATTAGAGGTGGATGAGTTACCCATTATTGCAAAAGGCTATGACGACTATTTGCCGCCCGGTTCGGTCATCGCTATTGAGCCAAAAGCCGTTATCCCGGGCAAAGGTGCCGTTGGAATAGAGAACACTTGGGTAGTCTATTCGCATAACTGCTGTAACCTTATAGAATTTCCCGATAATATTATTGAAATTTAGTGAAGGTTGCCAATAAATGATAAATCCGTTATTTATGTGTTGATGAAAGGAAAAAAATTATGAGATCTATCAAGATATTCATCATCGGAATTTTATTCAGTTACTTGGGATTTGCCGTTGCCAATGCTGATGTTCTTGAACGTCGCGATATCCAGGTTGTCTATGATTATCAACAAATTACAGACGGATTTGGTAACATTCGAACAATTATTATTAGCGGGTATGTAAAAAATAAATCTGATCAGGATGTTGCCCGGGTTCACGTAATGTTTAAACTTGTCTGGCAAGAGCGAAACCCAATATTTAAAAAATTGAGATTTAAGAATATTCCAAGCGACGCATATGAGGAATTTCAGTTTGAAATTGACTTAGGCGCTCGCCCAGACGCTCTGAAGCAGATTCTGGTTGATTTGGAAAAAATAAAATTTACAACAGCTCGTCAGGTCTCACCCAAAACTGAGCATAACATTACTACCCATGAAAAATATTCGCTACAGGAAATTACTGAGGAAGGCAAACGATTTGATTCACTAATTATGCTGCTGAAAAGCTTAAAACCTTTTAATGATCCGCCGAAGGATGAGTTTGAAACTTCTGATGAATATGAAACCCGAGTCAATTATATTGAAAATGAGCATTTTGACCAGATGATGGACGAGCTCGAAACCAGATACGGTGAGTTATTGGGTGGACCCAACGCAATTGTTCGTTTCATTCCCAAAACAGTCAACAAAGAGTTGATCTATGTGACCGAAAATTCCATCTATTTTCAGATCCATGTGAAATTTGGAAAATACAACGCTGATAAACGACGCTTTGAAGATATAAATCTTGATCCAAGAACCATTATTTTCGATCCGCCAACAATCCTGCCTTCAGCTGAAATGAAACTTGATCATAAAAATGGTCTTTTCTATCTTAGTCAACCTTTTATGGATGTCGGAAGATCAGAGGGAAGAAGCTGGAGAAAAAATGAATCGAATATCGTTTTGGAAGTTACATTGAGATTAGGTGTCATTCAAGACGGACCCTATCCTGAATCAAAGTGTTTTGTCGAAGCGATTACTTTAAAGAATATTAAAAGCGGAGATGTCTATCGAAAATGGGGATGGGAATCGATCTGATTGAATTCGCATGCTGTTTTGCTTTTCCACAAATTACTCGTTGTTTCTGGAGATAACGGTTGGATTTTAAGAAAATTTGGTTTCTATTTACCCTCTTAGTGATAACTCCATCGCTTTCAGCAAAAACCATCGTCAGAAAATTGGATTCAAAGAGTGCGGTTATAGTTTATAACCGTGGTATTTATTTTGAGTGTAAAGCCGAAAATATTAACGATCTCGCATCAACATTCGGCAATCATATCAACGTATCTAAAGATCAAATGCAAACCTACAAAAAAAATCGCGGATTTGCGTTTCGAGGAGATGTCTATCGTTTCCCCTATGAATTACTAACCTGCTATGGAAAACAAAGGGCAGTTCATAAATTATTTCCTAATGATAAACTCAATTCTGATGGCTGGACTCATCGCGTGACCTACACCGGCTCCAATGGAGAAACGCTATGGCGTATTGCTTCCTGGTTTACTGGTTCAGGAGTTAACAGCTCCAAGATAGAAAAATTTAACAAAATCAATCCTTCAAAACTTTACAAAAATCAGAAAATCGTCATCCCAACTGCATATCTCATGGATTGTTTTAAACAAACTGTTGATTATCCGGCAGTTGTAGGCGATTTGACCTTCCGTAAAGATAATCTGGGAATTTATGCTGAATACAAATTGACGTATGGTCAGACCATATATTCGGATGTTGTTCTTCGTTATACAGCTAATGTAACTGCGAAAGATGTTTTGGATGCAGCTGAAATAATACTCGAAAGGTCTAATTTAAAAAGTTTTCACGACATACCCGCGGATTCGTTGTTGAAAATTCCCTCTACGCTTATTTCACCGCAGTTCTTGCCCAAAAATGATCCACGTAGAATACAGTACGAATCAACCATGGAAGCTTCTGCTCAATACAAAAAGAAAACGCAGCTGTCATCATTGAAAGATGTCGTAATTATTTTGGATGCCGGGCATGGGGGAATTGATCCTGGAGCGATTGGTACAGGTGGCGAACGCGAAGATGAGTATGCATATGATGTAATGTGCAGAGTGAAGAAAATAATCGAAAGAGAAACACCAGCCAAAGTTTACACAACGATTCAGGATGATGAAACAGGATATAAACCCAGAAACCATGCCTTCCTTGATTTCAAAGAAGACAAAGAAAAAATACTTACGCATCCACCTTATTACATCAAGGATGCGAGTATTGCGCTTAATCTGAGATGGTTGCTGGCAAATCATCTGTTTGACAAACATGCCAATGGGAATGATCTTGCCGAGAGAATAGTATTTACCAGTTTCCATGCAGACAGCTTACATCCAAAAGTCAACGGACTCATGATATATGTCCCGGGAGCTGACTATTACAAGGGGTACTGCAAGAAAACAGGTTCCGTTTATCTGTCCAGAAACGAAGTGCGTCAATGTAATTACATCAAGCTAAGCCGAAAAGAGAAACTTAAAGCGGAAGGATTTTCAAACACTTTAGCCGAAAAAATTATCCGTTCATGCCGACAGAATGATATACCTGTTCATGCCAACCAACCAATTAGACGATATATCACTCGGAAAAGATCCACATATGTTCCAGCGGTGTTAAAATATTGCAAAGTTCCTGCTCGAATTCTGATTGAGATTGCTAACATGAACAATTCGGGAGATCGAAAAAGACTGAGAGATCCTAAATTTCGTGAAAAGATTGCTGAAATGTATGTCGAAACTCTTGTTAATTACTTTACAGAATCACCGACTGACTAATCCCTTGTCGCGAAATACAACCTCCTGTTGATGATCGATGATTTGAGTTCCTTTGATGACCTTGTAATCCACTTCAAATCTTCTCTCAAATTGCGCCAAATAGATATTCGTCACAAGACCGGCTAATAGTCCCGCTCCGCAGAAGAGTGCGGGAAGAGACATGTTGTTTCTTTTTTCAAACAGCCAGTAAAAACTCCTGGCACACAATAGAAACATGAAAGGCATGATAAGAATACCCTGTCTAACATATCCAAAAAACAAAACAATTGTGATTATTCTGTGAATGAAAACCCACAGACAAACATATGCAAAAAATGAGTGTTGTTTCCGGAAAAGGTTCCATCCAAGACAGCCAAATAGAATAACAACCCATTTAAACCATTTGTTATCGGGAGCAAACATGTCGCTTGAGCGCCGTTTGCCATTCAGTCCAGATGGATAATTTCCATTACAGAATCCTAAAGCGAAAGCATCTGATGAAATTTTCAGTTTTTTTAAAAACAACGAAACCGAATACTTCAGCGATTTGTTTAATTCTTTGAATCCTAAGGAATAGCCATGAATGAGGAATTTTCGATGTTCTGGAGAATATGGATCGATATCCTGACTATCATTGACCATCGGGAGTGCATCTCTTGAAAACCCACCATCTGATGGAGGAAGGTTAGCCAAAGCAAAATTCAAAGGTCCGTAGAGTGTAACGGGAACGATCATTGGCAGCGGTTCCAATTTCGATTCGTTTGAAAAAGCCACCGCATCATTTATCTTTGATATCACAAAAGCATTTCTTATCATCCAGGGCAACAAAACGATGCTCAATCCAAAAATGAAAATGGTAGACCTTTTAAATGCTATCATAAGTTGTTTCGATGTTTTCTGCGTGATCCAAATTTTCAATGCGTCCTGATTAATATAGTAAAATAGCAACGGAATTAATAAGATATGCTCACCTCGAGTCAAACAGGCAAACGCCGTAACAACTCCAATAATGAACGAATCAATCCATCTTGGAAAACATTTCCTACACAAGAGAAATACGGTCAGCAGCAACAGCATTAAATAGATACTCTCTGTTCCAGGAACCGTCGCAATAACTGATAGTCCAAAAGAGAGAGAACACATGGCACCTGCTAAAAAAGCTATGGTTCGATTTGAAACCATGCATGCAATTTCATAGGTCAGCCAAGCGATAGCCCCTCCTGAAATCGCCAGAAGATGCTTGATCAGCAGTATTGATTTGTACCCATGGGTGACAAAATAAATCAACGCTAGAAACCAGGCTGTCACTGGCGGTCTGAACGGCAAATTCATGTCGAAAGGTAATCCTTCTGCCACAGCAGCGCCATATGCCAAAAAAACTTCTGCATCACCATAATAATAAACCGAGAAAGGAAGTTTTGAATCCAGATTTCCATAAACCAGACATATTGCGCTTGAGTATCCTATCGAGAACAGAAGTAACCCTGTCCCAGCTTTTAATAAGAATGATCGGTTTATGCCTTTCAAACGTTTTACATAATTGGGAATCATCGTTGTCATAATGTCAGGTCTACCGATTACATTCAACGTTAACATCGTTATTCTTGTCTGAGGTAAAACAGCACATATTAATTCTGATTCTTGCTTGTCTGAAAGCTAAAAGATAGGATAACTGACATCTGGGAACTGATCCGGATTGTAAGGAAAGGAAAATTTGTTGAATCTCCGGATTATATTCATCTTACCGGTAATATGTGGAATTTTGATATTCCTCATCGCACAATTTGGATTTAGTGATACGCTTGAGGACGACGCCTATATCAGCTTTCGATATGCCCGAAACTGGATAGACGGAAAAGGTCTTGTTTTCAACGAAAGCGAGTATGTTGAAGGATATACAAACCTCCTCTGGACTGTCATTCTCGGACTTCTTTATTCCATCGGAATCCCGTTTGAAGCAGCTGCAAGTATCGTGGGGGCAATATTCGGTGCAATTCTTATCGTAATTCTACCATTTTCAAGCAAATGGCTTGAGAGAAACAAATCGTGGCAATCTACAACATGGGCTTCCGTAATATTGGGAGTTAACATTGCTTTTCAAGCTGAAGCCGCGATGGGACTCGAAACAATATTTTTCACGTTTCTCGTCTTTTGTGCTTTTCATTTTTATTTTATGGAATTAGATCGATATTCTTTCCCCCTATCCGGTATGTTTCTTGGTCTGGCGATTTGGACGCGTCCCGAAGGATTGTGGATAGCCCTTTATTTTCTTGTTTTCTCTTTCATGCAGGATATTTATAGTAATCGGACTTTTAGACGCAGTATAACCATAATGGCAATAACCGCTAGTTTTGCGTTTTTGTTGTTTGCCTTCAGATATTGTTATTACGGAGAACTCCTTCCAAACACCTTTTATGCAAAAACAGGGGGCACTGTCCATCAATGGCTTAGAGGATGGGGATACTTAACTCATTTTTGGGAAGCGTACGGTTATATCAGCGTATTCTTGCCCATCCTTATCTGTGCATTTCTCTTCCCTCAAAAAAACCGAATTTTCTTTATTATTGGCTTTATCTTGACCTATTTTTGCTATGTCGTTTACATTGGCGGCGATTATAAACCTTCGCATCGATTTCTTATTCCTGTCTTACCTTTCCTTTGTTTGATATGGGTTTGGAGTATTGATGAGTTGATGCATCAGCTGGTTAAAAAGCGGTTTTCTTTTAAAATGGAATCACTGTTCCGTTTTTTTTCTGTCGGTCTTGGAATAACAATATATATAATATTATCAAATTCTAGGTATCAGGATGTCATTCTTTTTATGGAGGCTTCACATCAGAAAACTCATCTGGATAGAATCGCTTCAAGCTGGCTTAATCAGAATGTTACTCCAAATGCTTCCATAGCCACAGATGTCATAGGCAGGATACCCTTCTATACAGGATTGAAAACTTTTGACTTTTCGGGTCTTACAGACAAACATATCGCACATATTTATACCAAGGATTTGGGCAGAGGACCTGCCGGTCACGAAAAAACAGATGCCGCCTATATCATTGGTAAAAAGCCATCATACATTTTGCTAACCTCTATTCAATATACAGATTACGCACATCCTGATTTAAGAGGACGGCAAGTCAGCTTTATTGAATCCGAAATCTGGAAAACGATCGCATTTCATGAGCACTATTCATTAAAGAGTATCGATGTAACTCCTATCATGCATACGATTAAAGCCGATAGCTTTGAAACACCGAGTGGAAGGTTGTTTTTTAATTTCTTTGTACGGAAAGACAGTCAAAAACCCGTCATTCCCGAGGATATTCGTTATCCGTCGGTTAACAGATCAGAGTAATTTCATGTCAATACGTATCGGACTGGATATTAGAAAATTTGCTGATTTTGGAATTGGATCTTATATCAGGCATCTCGTTGGAGGACTGTCCTCAGCACCCGAAGATTTGGTTTTCATTCTGATGGCCAACAAAGACACTTTGTCTGGCGAGAGATTTCCATCCGAAAAAAATCTGGAAGTAAAATTATCAAAAAGAAATCGAAGACTTCCCAATCAAGGGTTTTTAGATTTCGAAAACAGCCTGGATATGTATCACGCTCCACATTATATTTCGCCTTCGCCGAGGAGAGTTCCACTGGTATTGACAATTCATGATTTAATTCACCGTTTTCCTCCCTTCTTACCTGCGAACGTAAAACCCTTAGAGCCTTACATGTATAAGTTTTACACAACAGCAAAAAAACTATATCACCAATATTTTTCTTCAAGAAATCTCATCAGAATGAGTCATAACGCAGCACAAATAATTGCTGTTTCGAAAAGCACTGCTGACAGCATACTGAAAGATATGGATATTCCTGCACATAGAATCCGGGTGATCTACAACTGTATTGACGATGTCTTTTTCCAAACTCAAGATGAAAACAGAATAAGAGAAACTCTGGAAAAGTATCATCTGGAAACCAAATCCTATTTTCTATATTGCGGCAACGATTTATATCATAAAAATCTGGGTTTAGTTCTGGATGCATGGGCACTTTTAAGTCAATCTGGCATTCCACCCATCATGGTATTTGCGGGACCGCCTCATCACAAATGGATCTATCAACGTGCCAGGCGATATGGAATATCGGATTACATTAAGATATATGGACGCTTATCAATTAAAGATCTCAAGATGTTATATATTGGAGCTAAAGGTTTTATTTTCCCAAGTTTAGCCGAAGGTTTTGGACTTCCGGTTATTGAAGCACTTTCGTGTGGAACACCAGTTATCTGTTCCGATTTGCCGGTTTTGCGGGAAATATCTCATAATGCTTGTCTTTTTTTCGATCCTTCTTCTCCGGAATCGTTAACTTTCCAAATAAACAAAATTATCGTAAACTCGGATATCGAGGATGAATTTAAAGAACGCGGTAAACAATTGGCATTAAACTATCAACCAGATATTTTCCGCAACGCTCATTATGATCTTTACCGTGATATTACCAGGAAAGGATGATTTTTGAGGGTTGCTGTAGTACATGACTGGCTTACAGGAATGCGTGGAGGTGAGCGCGTCCTGGAAGCGATTTTATCATTGTTTCCCAATGCTGATATTTATACTCTGTTTCATTTCCCGGACAAAGTTTCAGACCTGATAAATCGTCACAGAATCGTCGTTTCGAGATTACAGAGTATTCCCGGTAAAAGATCCATATATCGCTTACTGCTACCATTTTTCCCTTCCGCTATCGAGCAATTTGATCTTAAGGATTACGATTTGTTGATATCAACAAGTCATGCCGTTGCCAAAGGTGCTGTTCCCGGTATTCATTCTCTATCGGTATGTTACTGTCATACTCCTATCCGGTACATCTGGGATTTTTTTGATCAGTACTTCAAATCGAAAGAGCGGTCATTGGTAACCAGATTTGTTGCAGAAATAACGCGTGATTATCTGCGGGTTTGGGATGAAGGCACAACTCATCGGGTGCATCATTTTATTGCAAATTCAAGAAATGTTTCCAGGAGAATCCAGCGCATATATGGAAGAGAATCAACAATCATCTATCCTCCTGTTGATACAGAATTTTTCAAACCTATCTCACATTGTTCTGGAGATTATTATCTCGTTTTAAGTGCTTTGGCACCATATAAAAGTATAGATCTGGTTATAAAGGCATTTATTGAATTAAAAAAACCTCTTGTTGTTATTGGCAGCGGACAAGAAGAAAATGCTCTTAGAAAACTCGTGAAAGGCACTAACAGTCAAATTGAGTTTAAAGGATATATCCCATCAGATGCAGAAACACTTAAGTATTATCAAAATTGCAAAGCTTTAGTTTTTCCGGGTCATGAGGATTTCGGATTGACTCCCGTTGAAGCTCAAGCATGTGGTCGACCAGTCATTGCATTTTCCGAAGGTGGCACACTAGAGACGGTTATTGAAGGCATCAGCGGTCATTTTTTTAAGAAACAGAGCGTTGACGACCTTGTTAAAGCAGTATATGAATTTGAATGTATGGAGTTTGATGCTGATGTAATCCGTCAGCGCGCACTGCATTTTGATAAGAAGGTTATGATTAGGCATTTAAAGGCATACTTTTTTAAGGTATTATCAACACGTGGATGGCAAAACGATTTCATTGAAGTATAAGTCATGCTGAAAAAAAACCATAAATTTATTGCGCTTTCAATAGCAATCATTGATTTAATTCTTACATTTTTTGCCTTTTATTCTTCGTATAAGCTTCGATTTCATTCGGAAATTTTCCAGGAAATTCTAAACCTGGCTCCTGGCGAACCAATTGAATCTGATTTCTTCAATCTCCGATTTTTCCTGGCGATTACTTTCATTTGGCCATTGGTCTTCATGATTAATAGGATGTACCGTACTAAACGTGGCTCACCACTAATAGATCTTGTACTTTCTGTAATTTCCAGTGCTACTTTGAGTCTTACGTTGCTTCTTGTCACTACCTTCTTCTTTATGCGACCGGTTCGAGAAGGAGTTACAGTAACGTATTCACGTGCCATGATATTAACTTTCTGGATTCTTGATATTTTATATATCCTTGCTTTCAGGCTAGTCATCAGATTACTGTCACGGTACCTCAGAAAAAGGGGATTCAACCAAAGACATATTCTAATCATAGGAGCTGGAGAACTCGGTCAATTGCTTGTTAAAAAAGTTCGCCAGAATCCTGAAATGGGTCTGCGTGCTGAGGGGTTTGTGGATGATGATCCGGAAAAACAATGGGCTGTTATTGACGGTATACCTGTGTTAGGCGCTATAGATGATGCACCGGAAATAATACGTAGTCGTGGAATCGAACAGGTTTTTACGGCTCTGCCGCTTTCAGCGCATCGAAAGCTATATCATATTTTGGGCCAAATTCAGAATGAATGCGTTGATATCAAGATTATTCCTGATATTTTGGAGTATATTACTTTGCGAGCTGGTTTTCAGAATATGGACGGAATACCTGTAATCAATCTGACAGAAACACCGCTTTCAGGATATAATCTTTTTGTCAAACGAATCATCGATCTTTTTCTTGCCGCCATTCTATTGGTATTGTTTTCACCGGTGATGATTATTTTGGCCGCATTAATTAAGATCACATCGCCCGGTAAAATACTTTATCGACAAAAACGTATGGGAGTTGATCTCAGACCTTTCGAAATTTACAAATTTCGATCGATGCGGATCAACCATGAAGGTCTGAATGGAACAGGATGGACAATTACGAACGATCCCAGGATAACAAGACTGGGTCGGTTTATGCGACGTTGGAATCTAGATGAGCTTCCTCAGCTATTTAACGTTATCAAGGGCAATATGAGTCTTGTCGGACCCAGACCCGAACAACCCGCTTTTGTTGAGGAATTTAGAAACAAGTACCCTCGCTATATGATCAGACATAAGGTTAAATCCGGTATGACAGGCTGGGCTCAAGTAAACGGCTATCGAGGGGATACTTCCATAAAAAAGCGGTTGGAATATGATATGTACTATATCGAAAATTGGTCGGTATCGCTGGATCTGAAGATTATGATCATGACCATCAATCAAACGTTTAAGAACTTTATTCGGCCACAGTCTTCTCTTCAGAATTTTTAATAATTAGGATCGTATACTCCACGTCGCCAAAATCAGATTATTCAAGCTCAAACAGTTTTCTTTGCGGAGGATTTTTTTCAAAATCCTCTATTGGATATTGCAGTGTAAAACATGCTGAACAAAATTTGGATTGCGATTGAACATCATGCACAACTCTATTCAACCCTTCTACGGAAAGATATCCGAGTGAATCAGCTTCAATATGGGTTTGAATTTCCATCACGGATTTTTGAGTTGCAATTAACTCATGCTGAGTTGGAGTATCAATCCCATAGCGGCATGAACCGATTGTCGGGGGAGATGAAATCCGAACATGAACTTCTGATGCGCCTGCTGATCTTATCATTCGAACGAGTTTTCTGCTGGTGGTTCCTCGGACGATTGAATCATCAATGACGACTACTCGTTTTCCCTTCAGAATTGCCTGGATGGGATTGAGCTTCAACTTTACTCCGAAATCTCTTATCGACTGCTTAGGCTCGATAAACGTTCGACCAACATAGTGATTTCGGATTAGACCGAGCTCGAAAGGTATGCCACTCGCCTCTGAAAATCCGATTGCCGCCACGATTCCTGAATCCGGAACCGGAACAACAACATCGGCATGAACAGGGTGTTCCTGGTATAATTCGATTCC
>JAFGJC010000239.1 GCA_016929305.1 candidate division CSSED10-310 bacterium
ATGAACGGTTATCCGATGTTAATAACGCGCTGGCAAATCCCGATATTCGCGCTCTTTTCTGTGCTCGAGGCGGATATGGATCCGCCAGAATTGTCGACGCGATTGATTATGATAGCCTTTCGACTAACCCCAAGATAATCGTCGGCTACAGCGACATAACTACCTTACTTATTGCGATTACAAAAAAGACCGGACTTATAACATTTCACGGGCCACTCATCGGCAGCCAGAAAGTATCGACGTGGAGTTATCAGATGATGTTGCGTCAATTGACATCCTCTGAGAAAGCTTTCATCTGGCCGTCACCCCCGGATGGTTTTCCGCCCCCACAAATTATTCGATCTGGATCCGGCTCAGGTCCATTAGTGGGTGGCTGTCTATCCATTCTCAGTACCCTTTCGGGGACGGTTAACCAACCAGATACATCAGGCTCAGTGCTGTTTATGGAAGAGGTTGCTGAAGCACCCTATCGCGTCGACAGACTCCTGTCCCATCTGCACCATTCCGGCTGGTTCAATAATCCGTCTGGAATCCTGATCGGAGCATTTGAGCGATGTATTCAGCGTGATGAAGATCAGGAACCATCATTGAGCATCAGTGAAATACTACAGGACCGATTCTCAGAAAAATCTTTTCCCGTTTTATCCGGACTACCCATCGGACATGGTCGCCACAATATTACAATACCTGTTGGCATCGAATGTATGATCGAGGAATCACAAATAATTCAACTACATTCAGGTATTATGTAATCCCGAATCTGCCGAAGCAATGATATCAAATGATTCTACAATGTCGGCCAATCCGATTTTTTCTCGATGACGACTTTCCAGTTGAATTTATAAATGAAAACGTCGATTGGCTGAATATATTCAACTTTTATGTACGCAACATCTTCCCGGCTATCGACAGTGACGCCTCCTGTTTTAATAGGAATCTTCATTGATTTTGCTTGAGCGTAAACATTATTTTGAATGCGTGCCAACAAGGTCGGATTCATCTTTTCGAATTCCCTGTCATAATTGACCTGGTGCTCCGCATAGGTTGCCAATTGGAGTGATTTAAACCAGGGAATTCCGACACGCCAGATAATTAATATGATGAGTATAACGATAAGGGTGATGATGATGGAATATACAGGACTATCGCCTCGCTGATGATGATTTAATCTTGCTAAATCCTTCATCCCCATATCCTCCTGTTAACATTCACTGTCGACACCTGCATCTAAGTTACTTAAAATATAAGAATCTTTTTCATAATACAATATCAGCGATGCGGCACCCAGAACACCGCCGCAGCCTTCCAGCGCTGACGGTGAAATTTTCATAAACGAGCGATGGGGGAAAATACATGATGTGCCGAATATTCGTAATGTTTCGGATGCCAGCATATCCCAGGCGTTCGCAACAGATCCGGAGATATATACATATGGCGGATTCAGAAGAGCAGCTATTGCCGCCAAACCGCGCCCCAAATAACCTGCATACCTGTTGACCTCACGCAGTGCGGCGGTATCCTGCCTCGCTGCATAATCAAAAACAGTCTTGACTGGAAAACCTTCAGATTCCCAAATCTCTAAATCTATCGAAGTGGGAATACCCGCCTTGATATCATTAATCACGCGTGTGACCACCTGCTTTGCACATAAAAACGACTCAAGATGACCTTTCGCACCACACCCGCATTCCGGACCATCGATAGATATCGGAATATGTCCGGCTTCAGGTGAAATTCCATACGCTCCATGCCAGACTCGTCCGTTTACAATGACCGCAGAACCAATACCGGTGCCAAGAGACAGAATAACAAAATAGCGATTTCCCTTTGCGTTCCCGTAATGATATTCTCCCAGCCCCGCTGCATCGGTATCATTCAATATTTTAACTGGATATCCAAAGCGCTGAGAAAGCTCGAAACCTACCGCAATATTTTCCCAGCCTTCCATATTTGGCATTCCATAGATGCGCTCTTCAAAAACATTAAGGGGACCCGGCAATCCAACGCCAACACCCGCAACATCATGCGTCCGTGAATATTTTCTGATGAAAATCATCGATTCCTGATAGACGGCATCAAGAAGCGAGTAAGGTTCATTAAATGATCCGGAATGCAGTATGTTGACCTTTGAAACTAAACCTTGAGTTGAAACAACCGCTATTTTTATTGCAGTCCCGCCAATATCTATACCAACCGCCACTTTTTTATCACTCAAAACCATAATCCCACCATTATAGATATCTTAAAATTTTTCACATGTAATTATAATGTATTTGACATCAATTTTTCATATTTCCCCAGACAAGCGAAAGTGATTTTAGATGTTTAAAATTACCGGCAATTGGTGTAAAACAGCATTGGAATAAGGAGTGTTTTAAATGGTTCAAGAAAAAATGTTCTGGATTGTTTGTTTTCTGACGTTGTCGATTTTTTTGCCGGCGAACGCTTTGGCCATTTTCGATCCTCCGGTTTTAATTAAACCGGAAGATCAGGCAAGATTCGGCATGAGCGATGGTCCGGTTATTTTTGAATGGGAAAACAGGGACGCGGATTCATACGAACTTGAACTGGCCATTGATGAGGATTTCGAGATTTCAACAGGACCCATCGTAACAGAAAACACATTCTATAATCTCAGCGATATCATACCCGATGAAATATGGGCACCGCTTTCCATTAAACTTTACTGGCGAGTGCGTTGTGTTGAATTTCTGGGTATCAAGAGCAGTTGGAGTAACGTTCGGCTGATGTATAAAGCTCCTTTTGACTCGCCAATTTTATTGAGTCCATTTAATGACGAACGCTTCGGACTGGACACAGATATGCCTTATTTCAATTGGGATATGGAACCGGGAATGGAAACGTTTATCATAGAATTTGCAATGGATTCGGATTTCGAAACAAGTTTTGGAGAGATACCGCTTACTGACAACTACTTGGATTTCGCCACTGCAGATCCGGAAGCATGGGCAGATGTGAAAGGAATTTTTTATTGGAGAACCTGTGGTGTTGATACCGATGATATTCCGGGACCCTGGTCGGAAATATGGTTTTTTTCCAAAACACAACTGGAAACCCCTGAACCGATTGGTCCAGATGATGGCACACGGTTTGGCCCCCAGAGCGATCCGGCCGTTATAGAATGGTATTGTTCTGGAAATCCAGGCGTTTTCGAACTTCGATTTTCTCTGGACCGCGAAGCTGAACAGGTTATCGGAATAATGTCACACAATGAGATGATTTTTGATTTTGGTGAATATGCCACTGATGAGGAGTGGTGGTATGCCTTTGCGAATTTTTACTGGTCGGTATCAACCTATGATGATGAGGGCAGGCCCGGACCCTGGAGTCCGGCATGGGAAATCACGAAGGTGGGTTATCACCGTGTTTGCGCTTTTGGAGATTCCATTACCGAGGGGGAATTTGTTGAGAACGGATATCTTGATATTCTGGAAGGCCAGTTACTCACTGTCTGGGAATCGGTGACCACTGTGAATATGGCGGTGGGGGGAACGAAATCAGGCTGGGGGGAAGACAATATCGAACGTGTGCTCAGACAGACATGTCCCCAGTTTATCTTGATTTGTTTCGGTGCAAATGATGTTGTCGATCCGTATGGGTGTGACCCGCCGTATGAATGTGATGTGGCAGGTCATCTGAGGGATATGGTTCAGATCGCCCAGTCAAGAGGTACGATTCCCATCATTACCACAGTGCTTCCGGTAAATCCTGCGGGTGCTCATGCCAGCGCTCAGACCAGCGTTGACTTAACAAATGAGGAAATACTCGATATGGTCGACATCTATCACCCTCCGTTTGTAGATATAAACGAGATGTTCTGGGAATACGGTCCTGATTTACCCAGTCTATTTGAAGATTGGGGTCACCCTTCATATGAGGGATATGTTGTCATGGCAGATGGATTTTTTCAGGGCATTATGGCTAACGGCGGATAAGGAAAAAAACAATTTTCTTTTAAAATACTTCATCTTCAGATCTGTAATTGTATGAGATTTCTGTGGAATATTTCATTGAGTTTCGAATCTTCTTTAAGAAATAATTTGCCTCTTATGGCAACTTTCAGTAATATTCAAATCGGACACAAAACTGCCTATCCATTGGTGGTTTATCAAAAAAATCTAATTGATTCTCATCTTTAGGGAGGAAGATTCATGTCACAATCCAAATTTACTTATTTGCTGGGGTTTTTAATGTGTGCAGTCTTATTGACCACTGTTGCGTGGGCTGCACCACCGATTCCCGGTACCTATGACCCGGAAACGATGACGTTTTATGAAACCGGGCAACCAGTGCCGGTTGAGCCATGTGATCCCGGTCCATTGCGAGCACCCGGCGCTTACCGTTCAACCTGGTATTTTCCGGTACTGTTTATTTGCGCAGCTGATCAAACATGGACATATACTGTTCCGGAATGGTCTGAGCAATTATTTACGATGGGATCCTATGATCCGGGAAGCATGAGGGATTACTATCGCGAGGTTTCATATAACCAGTTCGATATCGATGGTATCACTCTGGGATGGATTACTGCGGATTATCCCTATGAACATTATCACCAGAATAATTATGGATTTGGCGGCGGCGCTGCTGAAATGGCAAGGGAAGCGGTAATTAAAGCCGAAGCAATGTACAATCCCGACTGGTCACAGTTTGACAACGACGGCGATGGTGCTGTCGACGGTGTCGTCATCATTCACCAGGGTCCCGGCGGTGAAGGCGGTGATCCGACGACGATCTGGTCGCATGTCAGTGGATTTGAAACATTGACCTATGATGGCGTCACATTATCCCGATACTCCATCCAGCCGGAAACAAAAAATACCGGCGTCATGGAAACGATCGGTACAATCTGCCACGAGCATGGTCATGTCCTGGGGCTTCCGGATTTGTATGATATCAGTTACACCAATAAATACACACCTATTGGCAACTGGTGCATAATGGCCGGCGGATCCAGCGGTGGATTTCCTTTCGGTGCAAAACCGAATCATTTCTGTGCCTGGGCAAAAATGAAATTAGGATGGGTCACACCCATTGTTGTCGACAATCCGGGCGTTTTTACCGTGCAGAACATTCAGGGAAATCCCACAAACAGTGTTTACATCTGCAACATTAATGGCGATTCCAACGAGTATTTCCTTTTGTCCAATCGCTGGATGGACAATCCGACGGTGTTCGATCATATGCCCGACCGGTTTGCCGGTGGTCTGATGATTTATCATGCGGATGACAATATTCCGTGGTCGAATGACGGTCAGCAGACCTATTGGCGGCTCGTCCTTGAAGATGCCAACTGGGGAACAAATGACCCCGTCGGAAGAGATATCGCCGATTGCGGATTTGCTGCTGACGAAGGAAATACGACATTCGGTCGCTACACAACACCGAGCAGCGACGGAAACCACCTGCCCAGTAGTATCATTGTGAAGAACATCGGTAACCGGGCAGCTGCCATGACTTTTGAAGTTTTCTATATGCCCACAATTGTTCTGAACGAATACTCCATTCTGCCGATGGGCGGTAACTCCTACCAAATCGTCACAAAACTGGAAAACCTGGCAGCAGCCAATGCCTCGAATGTGTCGGCAACATTGAGTTGTCCATCGTCGGATGTTGCTATCGATGATGCTCAGGCTACGTTTGGAAGCATGAGTAAAAACGGTGGCACAGCCAATAATTCGACAAATCCGTTTGTCTTCCATTCTACAGGCACAGACAGCTCACTTGCTGAGTTTACGCTTGTCGTTACGGCTGATGGCGGATATACAAGCCATGACCTGAAATTCACAGTTCCTGTCAACCCCAGTCGTATACTCATCGTCGATGATGACGCAAATCTGAAAGGCGAACCGCAGGCATTTGAGGTTTATTTCGAGGAAGCCATGGATGTGGTCGGCCTTGATTATCAGACCTGGGAAGTTGTATCACACGGCTATCCTGCCGCATCTATCATGGGTTTATATGATTTTGTCATCTGGGAGGACGGGATTGCCAATACCAACGCTCCGAAAGCCGGTGAAGGTCTGGATATCATCATGGAATTCCTTGACCAAGGCGGCGATCTCTTCTGGTCAAGTCATGAATTCATTTACAGCCAATATCCATATTCAGATGATAATCCGCAAGAATATGTCGAATTCCCGGAGGGTTCATTCTGCCGTGAATACCTGCATCTGCTGGCTGCAGAGCAAGATGAGTATTACTACCATGCGTATGGAACACCAGGAGGACTCTTTGATGGCATGACTTTCACATTCAATGATCCTTTCTCAACCGCCGATCGCTTGAAATGGTGGCCGGATGATTTCATCACCGATGGTGAAGCCATTCCCATTCTTGCAGCTGGCGCTCATGAATGTGATCCGGAAGACACCTTCTGCCAGGATGATGCTGCCGATAATACCATCTCAGGGTATTGTGCAATGGTATATCAAGGAACCCACCGGTTGATGTTCATGAGTGTTCCCATTCACGGATTGCCGATGGACGGGTCTGCAACCAGCCGGCCGAAATTCATGGAAAAAGTATTCGAATGGTTCGGTGTTACCACCGTTGATCCATGTGTCGATATCGATGTGAATCATCAGGTTTTCCATGGCGGCGACGAATTCAAACTGACATTGAAAATCAACAATCCCGGACCGGCAGTGACGGCGGACGTCTATGTCCTTCTGGATGTTTACGGTATGTACTACTATTTCTGGCCGACCTGGACCGAATCACTCGCTTTCGAAACACGCAATCTCCCCTCAGGATATGATAATATTGAAGTGTTAATGCAGTTCGACTGGCCTAATGGCGCTGGTGCCGGTTCAAATACTCGATTCTGGGCAGCCATGCTGCACACCGGTACCTCAACGTTACTCGGCAATTACGATTTCACACCGATAGCCTGGGAATAATCACCAAGAAACATAACAACGCCTTCCCATGATGGGAAGGCGTTTTTTTTAATAATTCAATGAGATTACCGCAATGAGGACAGCCAAAATCAGAAGCCATAGCGCAAGTGCTGCTCGTGCAGCTCGGCGCGCTCGTTTGGTCTCCCACCACGTCAACGGATGAATGCCTTTTATCAAAAAAACGACAATCCCTGAAAGGTTGACACAGATAAAATTGGCGAGAAACACCATAAAGGCGCCGTTAGCCAGACTATAATGTCCTGAACCCAGAAGCAGCCCGCCGGTAACCAGGGGAGGTAATAACGCAACCGCAATCATAACTCCAACTAAAACGGACAACGTCCCCATTGTCAGGCTAAGAACACCAGCAGTTCCTGATACAGAAGCTAATACGATATCACCATATGTTACTCGAGTCCTGTTGATCAATTCGGGAAGTTCCGGATCGACGTTCGCTATCAGTCCCCATCCAATTGATACCAGGATAACCAGAAATATGCCGACCAGATTAGACGCAGCCGCCTGTCGAATTAGTTTGAAATCCCCTAACGCTGATCCAAAGGATAAGGCGACACTTGGTCCTAGAAGCGGTGCGATGATCATTGCACCGATAATAACTGCAGGATTGCTCCGCAATATTCCTAATCCCGCTACGATAGCAGCCAGGAAAACCATACTGATATAATACGATGTCAACTGTGTCATATCTTGAATATCATCATAAAGCTCCACTCTGCTTATCCTTCGATCGGCAGGTTTCTTTTTGATATCAGCAGACGTTTCTTCAACCGGCGTATTTTTGTCGGTTTCGCTGTCATCTATTCTTGGTATTGTTGCTTCTATGGGAAACAGTACTATTCGAAAACCCTCAACGTGACCGAAACGCTTTTCAAGGTAATCCAATGTCGCTTCACTACCCTCCGCAGACACAAGGCACTCCAGAATACTCTGTTTGTCGCTCTTTTGTTCATTAATCAAGATAATCCCTGACTGTTCGTTAAGATATTCTCTGGCATTCGACGCATTAATAACCGGCAGTACTATTTTTATAAGCCGAAGCGCCATCTTCGTCTCCTCATTCTTTGAAATTGGAACAGACTATTGAATCGTATAATTTTGAAAACTCAAGCATCCGCAAAAAATGGTATTGACAC
>JAFGJC010000240.1 GCA_016929305.1 candidate division CSSED10-310 bacterium
AAATCGGTGATTCCGACGCTCCTGTCGATTGAGGAAGATACCGGTTGACAGCTTTAAAAATTACCGTTTTATTGCCCACGGACACATCAGTCAGTGATAGGGTATAAGGAATGGAATCACTGATATTCCACTCCTTAAAACCATGCAATAATTTGATGTTATCAACGACATCATTGTTTTCCTTAGAAATTTGAACCGTGCAATCCCCGGTATCGACCTCCAGTCTTGACAGAAAATCAGTAAGCACGGCCAGTGCCGCAGCAGTAGCATTCGTCGAGTTCCAACCAAGATCGGAGCCGGAGGATATGATTTTTTCAAGTAATATATCAAGACGCGGATTATCCGGATCTACCAGATAGATGGCTCGTACGGCTTCCGATAATGCTCTGATTTCCGAAGGAAGTATCAAATCGTTCATTGGTAATGCATTTGCCTGTAAACCTTTATAAACCTCCTTATTATCATACATTTGAAATACAATTTTATTCCAAATTGTGTTTTCAAGCTCTTCCGTCACCTCAGGTACGGCATTTCCGCTATTCACAAGCACCCGCAAAACTTGTGCGGTGCTTTCGAGATTCAGGTATTCAGCTTTCCTGGCGAGCTCTGAAGCATATCCAGGTTCGTATCTTCCAGCTTCCATCAAAGCCAATAAAGCCCAACAACGTTCCGAATACATTTCTCCATCGATAAAACGCTTGTAATCAGATCTGAGTGATTTTTCCAGGCCGTTAAGCATCGTATCCAGATGTTGCTGATCGATACTAAATCCAGCTTTTTGGGCTAACAGAACCGTCTCGACAGCCCAAGCAGTCAGTGTGACGTTCCCGTCTGTACCGGGCCAATATGCGCACAATCCATTATCATCTGTCACTTTTGGCAACCACAATAGTGTTCCGTTAACCACTTCGGCGATCTGTTTTTCATTTAACGGTATTTCGACTTTCTGCGCGAATGTTTGCATTGAAAGCCAGCCGCGGGTCGCACTTAACCTTTGCTCGGTGCATCCATAAGGATATGCAACAAGAAAATCCAAACCGTTGAGCAGTGCAAGATACGATTGAGTTGTTGATAACCTCAATGATCTCTGTACAGATCCATCTCTGAAAGGTTCGTTAACTCCGGGCCATGACTCCTGCTTGGTGTTCATGAGTTTTCCCGAAAAAACGCTGATTCTCTGTTTTTGGTCATCTCTTATGGGTAAATCAACCCTGAATCCATCTGTTGAACCATCAGTTTGTCTTTCTGCGGCAAGACTGATATTGACAGAGTCATAAGACAACTCGCCTTCAGAAGTAAGAGGAGGTTGCAAAACATTCACGTAAAATGTCAATTCCGTTGGACTGTCTTGTTCCCAGTTAAATGACATTGTATTTGCATCTGACACCTCTATACCTTCAGCCTTAATCTCTGCTTGACCGGGACCTCCGGCACCTTCAATCACTCGAGCAATTGCTTGAACAGCGAAGCTGTCTCCCGGTCTAACGAATCTCGGGAGTGATGGCTGAATAATGACAGGCAATCTTACCATCATCATTCCGGTCGAGTATCCGAATCTGTCTTCTCCACTGACCGCTTTTGCTCGTAACGCAAAATTAGTTAAATTGTCGGGTAATTTAACTTTAACGGTTATTTTACCTTCTGGACCGACAATGATTGAAGGATTGTAATAAGGTACGGAAACGAATGTTTTTCGTACGGTAACTTTATCAAAAAGATCCGGTTCTTGCTCCGCACCAGCACCTCCACCAGGTATATCAGCATAAGGAATAAAACCAAGTATCATGTTTCGGGTATCATGCAGAGATATAAATGTTTCCGGGGAATGCAGAAAATCGGGGATCGGATCGAGCTGCCGTTCCTTACCCAAAGACAGAACAGCCTGATCAACCAACCAGAAAATCACTTCGCCGGAGACCGGATTGCCATCCGGGTCACGGAGAGATATATCCACAGGAACGACGCTTCCCGGTTTTGCTTTTTCCGGATAATCCAGGGAAATGGCGATGCGATGCCCTTCGGGATTCACGTTCACCCATTTCGTTGATGCCATAGTAACAGGCTTTCCAATATCTTTAATCCATCCGGAGAAGGAGTCGTTTGAAATTCTCGGTCGCATAATGACAAAATGAACAGGAATTTTCGGAGAATAAGATTTCTTGACTGGAAGCGTATATGTGCCTTTTCCTCCGCTTATTTTCATCCAGTGATATTGATTTCCTTCCGGAGCTTCCACAATGATCAGACACTGTGCTTTTTGAAAGGGACTTTTAATAATCATGCGAGCGGTATCGCCAGGACTATAGGAATCGTTATCGGTATCAACATCAAACACGTCAGTGACAGGTTTTGACCATGTCACAGGAGCTTCACCTCCAGCATATAAATCAACAGCAACAACCTGTGCCCGTCCTCTTTCATCGTGTGCTTCGATTTCAACGATGTATACACCTGCTCTGGGTATTCCAAGATTAATTCTGGCAGGTTCGGATTCGCTCTGGATGGATTTCTCTGAGATTGTCTCTTCAACGACATCCGTCACATATCTTGCTTCACCCGAAGCAAAATCGCTGGCTCGCAAATAAGAATGCCAGGTTCTATGGATCAAACGCACCGTTACATCCTTGTTTTCCAGTAATTTGCCATCTGGACCCACGACAATTATTTCGGGATTGATCGATTCCGCCTCCGGAAGAAACCGGTCTATTTTCAAGCCCAATGTAAACGCGGGAACCGCCTTTATCCGATGAACGGAAGTCACGGTTTGGTTGTCAGGTCCAGTTACCGTGGCTTCGATAATATACTGTCTGGGTTGAAGCGACGGCTCTTGCGACGGATCGATCGTGATTGACGATGCGCCAGTTTCATCTGTCTGATCTTTAACCTCCATTCTTGGTTGTGAATCAAACTGTCGGTATCCGGAGAATCTGCCGCTTGATGAATAATGAAAATCCGGACGTTTTTCGGGAGTCCACTCCAGTGGAAACTGCGTAACTTGCCAGTGAACAGGCTGTCCTGATACTTTCCCGCCTGCATAATACCTTGCCGTTAACGTTACTTCACATGATGCATCCAACGGAAGGATTTGCGGTGCATTAAGATTGACTTCGAATCGAGGAATTCTGTAGGCGTCCACACGGAAATAAGATCCGTACAAACGGTCTGAATTCTGATCTTCAAAGTAAACCTGATAATCGCCTGTGGGATTATTTTTATCCATATAATCAACGTGGAATGTCCCTCTTTCAGAAATATCAATATCGAGTCTCTGCTCCATACCATCTGGTCTGAACAACACAATACATCCTGTTTCATGAGGAATTGACAAAGCACCTTTCTCCAGTCTGCGGAGAAATCCTTTGATATGAACCGTTTCCCCGGGTCTGTAAACGGGTCGGTCAGTGAAAATATGACATCTGAGTTCAGGTGATGGTCCCCGGTAGCGAAGTTCCTCCTGAGTCCATTGCAACCATGTCGCAGCGCTTTGATGCCATTGATTATCCCGAAACCAGTCCGGACTGTTTTCAGCATCCAATACAAGTGTATCTTTACCTTTTTGAACGCTGATTCGTTTTACCTGGCGCTGGTTTTCACCCGGTGCAACCCATCGAAACATACCTTGGGAATCTGTTCTTCCTTCAACAAAAGTTTCCCACGTACGATACCGATCAATCCCTTCAACCTTTATCAGGGCATTTGAAACGGGAACACTTTCTTTCAGAGAGGTTGCAATAAAGCGCACAGCATCCGCTTCTTCAACAGTTGTTATACTGAGATCAGTAACCTGAAGACGCATCCATGAACGGTATTGATTTTCTTCAATCCGTTTGATTCCCACAAGATATGTCCCCGGCTCATTTTTACCCGATATTTCCGCTAAATATGGTTCTAAATCCAATCCAAATTTAGCTGCTGAACTTATCGATTTTAGAGGGCAATTTACTATTCCGGAGAAATGGACAGCGGATAAACTTGATATATATCCGGAAATTTCATAGGGGTAAATGGAGCGGGTTCCTTTATCAAAAGGCTCCATTTCCTCACCGGGTCCTGGAGGTCTTCGGGATTCATCCACCTTGATCGGGAATTCCGGAAATGGCCAAAAAGATCGATCAAAGGGGTTGATTCGAGCGATTTTCAAGTCGATATTTTCCTCATATCGACCCTCCATGGGAACCATCTGGGGTCCAAATCGCTCAACAAAACCTTCGCCGGTTTTCCATTCCAGATATTCCGGCAGTTTGGGAAAATAAAACGACACCTCACAGTTTCCCGAGGTTTCCAGGGGATTACCTCTTCGATCGGTCAGAAAATCTGGATTCAAAACTGCGTGATACAAAACATCTGTATCGAAATCTCCGGTTAACTTGAGGTGGTTGCCATTCAACTCATACGCCAAATTCGGCACATCTGGAGTTACCGAAAGGAAATTCATTCCGGAGATGACATCAATTTCCTGAGGCGGCTGCGAAAAGACAACTCGAAAGGATCTGTCATACGCATCCATTTTTATGGCTTGAGATTCCGTATATTTCGTACCTGTCAGTGATACCGGATACTGGTCAGTTTCTGATCCGAATGAAAGTATGCGGAAAGGTTCCGCGGTAGAAAAGGCAACTTCAAAATCAGGTTTCTCGTCATTTGCATCTCTTGCACGAAATTGTAATGTAACTTTGTAACCGTAAGGAATGGGATTATTCAAATTCACCAGATATGCCATTTCATCCGATTCAGTTTGACGTTCGAGGGGTTTGATCGAATAATTCCTTTTATCCCAAAAAATAGGAGTGTTCAGTCCAACCCCCGGAATCGGTTGCATTTTCAACATCAGGACATTCGCCAGCAGTTCGGGATCAACAGGATCTCTGAATTTCAGTAAAACAGATTGGACTGGTTCGAGTTCAGTTTCTTTATCGGCGGGATGTGTATATGTGGGTGCGGTCAGCAATACTTCGAGTTCAAATGATTTGCCATCGACACGTAACGTATAAATCCGTAATGCCGGCCAGGGTCGTTCGGGTTGAAATTGAAGGCTGTGCGCGTCCAGCCAGCGAAATACACCCGGGTGATCCGGAGTCAACTGGATATAGTTATCTGGATGTATTTCTACTCCCGGTTCAGAAAGCCCGACAGCTTTGTTAAAAAATACCGTTATAGGATCCCATCGACGAAGATACCTGTCCGGTACCACAACCGGTGAAGAGATACCATCAAGATGAAAAATCTCTTCATCGCGTCCAGACGCGGCGTGACATTGATCGATAAAAGTCCATTCAACACTTGAAATTATAAGAAAAGAGATGATTGCAAACATTGGCTTTTTCATTCGTGTTCCCCTTCGCTTAACTGAATGTATTTTTCAATTTCATTCTCCGGTGGTCCGGTGTCCGGAATTTCGAGCCCCTTTACCACTGGCTTGACAATTGCCGGTTCGGCACTCTCTGCTAATGAGACTTTAATCAGATACAAACCTGGTTCCAGATGTTTCATCTGAAGCAGTCCATGTTCCATTACTATTCCTGAATCATCAAGAAGCTGACATGTCACATTTGGAGATGACGATTGAATTCCCAATCCAATTGTCACTTCTTCTTTAAGTGTCAAGGCATAAAATAGACTCATACCGGGAGCAATAATCATTTCCGGAGCTGTTCCATTAGTGAGTGAATATAATGGGCATTTTTCAATGACAGCAATATCGCTCATCGACTGACCTGTCGGACCACGAAGCCAGATATCCACTCGTCCGTGAGCAATGTATTCATTGATTGCGGCACCCTTTTCAAAATATTGCGCAGATTGTGTATAGTGTCTATCGATCTTTGCAATAACCGGTTTCCCTGTCTTCAGATGCAATATAAATGGTTCATCATTTTTTATTGATAAGACTTGGACGGGATGGGTTAACTCGATTGATGAGGGAATTGTTGGTGTCATAAACTTATCCGGTTTTGCCATTCCCCATATTCCTGGATCATTCACCGAATTGTTATCGAACCATGCGATACCATATCCCGCATCGTGTTCGATGATCAGTTTCCCCGCATCACCGTTCCAGATCAGCATTTTGCCATCGGTAATATTGCCGGTATCGGTTATTAGAAACGCTTTTTTAAATGCACCGCCAAGTCGCACGAATCCTGGTTTTGTCAGTTCATGCGATGGAAGCATAACATGAATGGTGCCAGCATTGGGTAGATAGGTTTCAAAAACGGATCCGGTATCAAAATGATATTCATCAATATCTCTATTTACCGGGAAAACCTGTATATCATAGAACGCATCAGATGTTTCCCAATCAAGTAAAACAACTTGCCTGGCATCCGTTTGAACGGTTACTGTCTGTGCTTTGAACTCGCTGCCGAGCACATTTTCAACATTACTTCCATTAATTATAACTGCAATAGCCCCCTTGCTTAGAGCAAATTGCATTGATTTTTTCCCGGATGGAAAACGATATCCCATAGTATTTCTATCGACCAGATGTCCGGATACTGATCCAAAACCGGTTTCAACAAATTCTGCAAACGGATATGTTTTATAGACCATTTTAATGTCTGTAACACGTGAACCGGTGTTCCATATTGACACCATCTGCTGTTCACCGGAATAGGCAACTGACAGAGTAGAAGTAGCTGAAAATGTCAATGACCGGATATCTTTTTTTGAAGGCAACGTTGAATTAACGGGAGAAAGCATTAAACCAATCCGGTCGGTCATCGATTGGCTCGCAACAACAGAAAATCGATTTTTTCCCGGTCTGGAAAGATCACAACAGGTGATATTTCTTTGCGATAATTGCAATGGGAATGCTTCCTTGGTATCAGCATGACAAACCACCCGTTCTGCTTGAAACATTACATATTCTGTATCTTTGTCCGCTATATCCTGAACAACAATGAATGATTTACTGCCGGTTGATATCATATCGGACTCACTTGACTGGTTTGCGATACTCGTCTCATCCATCCATCGGATCTCACCTTCCTTTTTTACTATCTTAAACATCCCAGGACGATCCAGATTGACCTTAACCGCAGCAATTTCAGGAAACGTGCTGCTGATACGTTTCATCTTAATTCCATTTGCCAATTCCGCTTCTGAATATTCCGGTAATTGGTAGTGACCACTGTTACACGATACTTGCACGCTTCTACCGTCAAGCGACCAGATATCACAATAAATTACTTCATCTTTGGGAATATTTAACTCAAATGAAATATTACTCCCCTCAATTCTTTTTCCAGAACTGTTAAAGAGATCTGAGTTTTCCGCGGTCAAAAAAGCTGCCAGAGGAAACTCTGACTGACATGTCATAACCGTCAATGGATGCTCTGCTGCACGCTTCAACGGAAAACGGACAATAGAGTTTTTTAAATCCACTGTTTTATCAAATGGAAAGGGATCATCAACAATGGTACAATCTTTTTCTTGAATGAACAGTTCACAGGAATCAGAT
>JAFGJC010000241.1 GCA_016929305.1 candidate division CSSED10-310 bacterium
AAAAACATGAATGAGAAAAATTCAAATTTGAAATTTGAAATTACCCGCGATTTTTTATCCGAAATTCCTAAAGCGGAGTTGCATGTGCATCTGGATGGTTCGATACGCCCGGCGACACTCATAGATCTGGCAAAAAAACGGAACATTGTATTACCCAGTTTTACTGAATCAGGTTTGATGGAAACAGTTTTTAAAGATCAATATGAGGATCTTGATCAGTATTTACAGGGTTTTGTGTATACGGTAGCAGCCTTGCAAACTCCAGAAGCATTATCTCGTGCGGCTTATGAACTTGCTGAAGATTGTGCCAAGGAAGGTATTCGGTATCTTGAAATCCGGTTTGCTCCTCAGCTGCATATCACCGAATCAATGACAATTGAGCAAGTTTTGATGGCTGTAGATGAAGGATTGGAGAATTTCAAAAAACACTACAATACAAAAAAAGAAATAGTTACAGGAGATGAGCCAGCTTTTAACTATGGCATCATTTGTTGTGCTATGCGTATGTTTAACGAAAAATTCTCAGAGTATTTCAAAAAACTATCTGATGTTCACCGATATTCGCCAAGAGAGAAACTACGTGATCTGGCTTCTCAAGAACTCGTTCTTGCAATTATTGATGTACGGGATAGATATGGAATTCCTATCGTTGGGTTTGATTTGGCGGGCAGTGAGTATGGTTATCCGGCTGAAGAACACCGTAATGCCTATCGTATTGCGCATCGTCACTTCCTGAAAAAAACTGTGCATGCTGGTGAAGCATATGGTCCGGAAAGCATTTTTCAAGCGATTACCGATCTGTATGCAGACAGGATTGGACACGGGTATCACCTGTATAGCGCACATTTGATAAATAATCCCAAAATCGCTGACCCGGAAAAATATGTTCAGGATCTTGCGCAATATATAGCAGATCGTCGTATCACGATTGAGGTGTGTCTAACAAGTAACAAACAAACGATGCCGGATCTCAAAGATTGGAAATCCCATTCTCTTGGTAAATTCCTAGATGCGGGTTTGAGCGTCACTTTGGGAACAGACAATCGAACCGTCTCAAAAACATCCCTGACGGACGAATTTGAGTTAGCTGTAAATGCCTTTAATCTGTTACCCAATAAATTGAAAAACATTGTTATCTATGGATTTAAACGAAGCTTCTTTTCAGATGACTACGCCACAAAACGCAAATATGTCCGGCACGTGATCGATTATTACGAAAAAATAGAGAAAAAACATCGAAAGCTGCAGGGTTATGACGGATAACGCCAAGCTTCTGAAGTTGTTTTGTTGATTTTCTCGATTTCCTCATCGATAGCCTGGAGAAGAGTTTTCTGATATTCAGGATCAGGATTCTCCGAATCAAGATTGTTTTTAAGTTGCTGGCACAAGTCAGACAAATTCGATTTGGAAGACTTCACTGTATCGACGAATGCTTTAAGTTGATTGAAATGTTCATTCAATAGGTCTTTTAAATCATGAAACGAATCTTTTTGGCGCAGATGGATTGCACTGATCTCACCATTCAATAAACGTTTAAGATGCCTCCGTATCACAAAAATCGGACCTCCAAATTTTCGTGATATTATCACGGAGTGAATCGTAACCATGATGATAAATCCTGCCAGGAGTATCCAAAATGCTTGGTTCTCCAGAATGAAACTTCCGACAGCAGCATACCGGTTTAAATCCCCTTCTTCAGAATATTTGCATAACCACCAGATTGGCAGTCCAAATAACAACAAAAGAAAAAATGTATATAAAATCAGATATCCAAAAATCATCCAAGCAAAACCAAATTGCAATTCCCTATCTACAAGACTCTTTTTTCTTCTCATTATTCCTCTATTTGTCATGCTCAAGCTCCTCTTTAAACACTATAGCTATATTTCAAGATAATAGCGATTTTAAATCCGTTATGCAATATACAAAATGTTGACAGATTGTTATGTGCTGAGTATATTGCACTGAGTTAAAACGGAAATAGCCGGCGGGAAGAATCAAGGAGGAGAAAAATGAGGAAAGCATTGTTTTTGCTGTGCGTTGGAAGTATATCGTTTTTACAGGTATCATTTGGAGCGGGTTTTAGTATTTTTGAACAAGGTGCGGGACCGATGGCCATGGCAGGTGCTTTTACTGCCAGAGCTGATGATCCTTCTGCAATCTTTTTTAATCCAGCAGGAATCACCCAATTGGATGGAACTCAAATATCAGTGGGCATTACGCTCATAAAACCATCCTCAACATTGACTGATCCTTATGGAAGAGAGTGGGATTCAGACAATCAGACATTTTATCCTCCAAATTTATATATAACACATCAGTTAAACGATCGATTCAGTCTCGGTCTCGGTTTTGGTGCACCCTATGGATTGGGGATGAAATGGGATAATAACAAGAATTTCATTTATCGATATCTGGTAGAGGAGGTCAATGTCGCTTCTTATTACTTTAATCCGGTTTTTGCATACGATATCAATGATCATTTTTCGATAGGAGGTGGTTTGACATACGTACTATCGGATGTTGACTATGCCGCAGCAGTTGATATGACACAGCTTTCCCAAGCTCTATCTGCAAGTTTAGGAATGGAAATCGTCCTGCCGGATGGTCATATGAAACTGGAAGGTGACAGCGGAAGCGGTGAAATAGGCTTCAATATCGGAATTCAAGCAAAATTTGAACCTGTAAGATTGGGGTTTGTCTATCGTAGTGAAGTAGATTGCAGTTATGAGGGAAACGCAAAATTCAATGTAACGCCAACCGGTTATGGTGCTCAAATTGATACGATAGTCGATGGATATTTCCCTGACACGAAAGGTGAAACCGATATTACGATGCCGGCTTCTGCATCATTTGGTGTTGCCTATGATTTCACTGAGAATTTCTCGATGGAATTCGATGTTAACTGGATGGGATGGAGTTCCTATGAATCACTAGATCTGGCATTTGAAAATGAGGGTATTCCCGACAAGTCTCAGAACAAAGATTGGGATGACGTATTCAGCTACCGCTTAGGCGCTCGATATTTACCGACAGAGAAGATCAGATTATTCGCAGGATATTACTTCGATGAATCACCCGTTCCTGATAATACACTTGATCCCATTCTGCCCGGAGCTGATCGTCATTCTTTTCAAATCGGTGCAGGTTATGATTTCGGCAACATCGTTATTGAAGGTGCATATCAAGCACTCATGTTTGACGATCGCGAAACTACAACTAATTATCTGGGTATTGATGGTAAGTATGAATCATTCTCAAACCTGTTTGGCATCCAGTTAACCTATAAAATATAACCGGCAACATCCGTATCGAGTATCCGTTTTTACCTCCCTTCGAGATGTCAAAATTAACAAGGAGATCATGCCGATATGGCAAATAATAAAGGTCTGACAATTGTTGAATCATTCCTGAATACATGTAATCGTCAACCATCATCCACTGCACTTATGCATAAAATCAAAGATAAATGGCATGCTATTACATTTGATGAATTTAAAACAAAAACTCTTTCAGTTTCTGCATTGCTTGTGAATTATGGTATCGAAAGTGGCGATCGCGTTGGAATATTATCGTCAAATCGACCTGAATGGGTAATTGCAGACATCGGAATACTCACAGCTGGCGCTGTAACCGTTCCTCTTTACGACACTCTGCTTTCTGTGCAAATCGAACATATTCTAAAAGATAGTGAATGCAAACTCATATTTGTTGAAAATAAATCACAATTTCTGAAGATTAAAGAACTAAACAGCAGAATACCTTTCCTGAAATACATAATTGTCATGGATCCGTTTGGCGTTCCTCTGGAGGAGACCGTGTCATCATTCTCCGAAATTTTGGAAAAAGGTGGAAAACTCCTGAATGCAGAGAAAGATTTAGTTCGGAATCGATATGAAAAACTAGTTCCAGATGATCTCGCAAGTATTGTATATACATCGGGGACCACTGGTATTCCCAAGGGTGTTATGCTGAGTCACGGAAATTTCATGTCCAATGCGCAAGATATCTTATCGGTTGTAAATGTTAATGGTGATGATTTAATTCTTTGTTTTCTTCCCTTGTCACATGTACTTGAAAGAACTGCTGGGTTTTTTACTGGATGTGTGACAGCTGGAGCAAAATATGCTTTTGCAGAAAGTATTGAGAAAGTAGGTGATAATCTTAGAGAAATTACTCCCACAATTCTAGTTGCCGTTCCACGGCTTTTTGAAAAAGTGTATGCTCGTATCATGAATACGGTTCAATCATCTTCTACACTGCGAAAGGCGGTTTTTAGATGGGCTTTGCGAACCGGAGAACGAAGCTTTCGAGCAAAAATGCAAGGTGTTGTTAAACCATTTGGTGAGGTGAAACAAAAACTCGCGACATTGCTTGTATTTAAAAAAATTCATGAAAGAGTTGGAGGAAACATACGATTATTAATATCTGGCGGCGCACCGCTTGAACCTCGTATTGCTGAATTCTTTGCTTCTGTGGGTTTGTCTGTGTATGAGGGTTATGGATTAACAGAAACATCCCCTGTGACAAATGTTAATCGTCCTGATAAATACCGGATCGGTACGGTCGGCACAGTTTTACCAAGTGTCGAGGTTAAAATAGCTCAGGATGGTGAAATCTTGGTGAAAGGTCCAAATGTAATGAAAGGATATTATAAAAAACCAGAAGCTACCGCTGAGGTTTTCACACAGGATGGCTGGCTAAAAACCGGGGATATCGGTCGTATCGATGAAGATGGTTTTTTGTACGTCACGGATAGAAAAAAGGAAATCATCGTAACATCAGGTGGTAAAAACATTGCACCTCAACCTATAGAGAACTTGTTAAAAACAAATTCTTACATTAATCAAGTCATGTTGATAGGTGACAGGAAGCATTTTGTTGCAGCCCTAGTTGTTCCTAATTTCATTAATCTATCGGATTGGGCTGGGAATAACGGTATTGGATTTGACACACATAAAAATCTGATAAATTTACCTCAGATAATAGAAAAAATGGAGCTGGAGATTAAAGAAACAGCGAAGAACTTGCCACGATATGAGCAAATTAAAAAAATTATATTGCTTGCAGATGAATGGTCTATTGAAACCGGTGAGCTAACACCAACAATGAAGCTGAAACGACAAGTTATTTTACAAAATTATAGAGCACTGATAGAGGATTTATATATGCAAGCCTCAAGCGACAGTTACTGATTTGGCGAGAGACCTGGGTTTGTCAACATTACGGTTTAGTGCAACAGCGCTATAGTACGCGAAAAGCTGTCCAAGAATTAAAAGCAGTAAAGGCGCAATACTCCAGTGAACGCCTTGCAGTCGAATCGATTCGTCAGTAAATGTTCCTAATTCATCAAATCCAAACCCGACAATAAAACCTTCTCTGGCTTTGATCTCTTCAGCATTGGCAATAGTTTGATCAAAAAGTACTTTTTCGGAATAAGGTGGAACAAAAAAAATG
>JAFGJC010000242.1 GCA_016929305.1 candidate division CSSED10-310 bacterium
AAGATTAGCGGGCATTAACGTGCAGTTGACCAGAACGCTGCTCTATATCATTGTTTCATGTTTTGCTATCCTGTGCGGTATCTTTATGGCCTCGCGCTTCAATAGTGCGCAGCCGGCGGCAGGCGTTGGCACAGAGCTAACCATTCTTGCATCGATAATCATCGGCGGAACAAGCATTCAAGGCGGCTCGGGCTCAATACTGGGAACGTTTTTTGGCTGTATATTGCTGTCGGTTATCAAAAACGGCTTGATCCTTATGCGTGTGTCCAGTTACTGGATTGACTTGATCTTTGGCGCGATTCTGATTATTTCATTGTTTATCGACAAGTATCGCCGCTCAAAGACAGGTGGTGGGTTTTGATGCTTCATGGCGGAAAGAGGTACGGCTATGAATGAGCTACTGCTGCAAATGCAACATGTCACAAAAAGATTTCCGGGCGTATTGGCATTAAGCGACGTCAATATTGAGTTATATAAAGGTGAGATTCTCGGTATTTGTGGCGAAAACGGAGCCGGAAAATCGACACTGATGAACGTGCTCAGCGGCAGCTATCCGCATGGCGAATACGATGGAGAGATTTTAATCGATAATCAGGAAGTGATCTTCGATTCTGTTGCTTCCGCGCAGAAACACGGCATTGAAATGGTATATCAGGAGATGAATATGATCCTGGACGTTTCCATTGCCGAAAACATGTTTGTCGGGAAATTGCCAGGCAGGCGGGAGTGGGTGAATTATCGTGCATTATACCGGGAAACAAATAAGCAACTGGAAAAAATCCAGCTGAAACTGGATCCGCGTATGAGTGTCCGTAGCCTGAACAGCGGGCAAATGCAGTTGATATCATTAATGCGTGCCTGTGTTAAGAAGCCGCGTATACTAGTGCTGGATGAACCGACAAGCGCATTAACGAACACCGAAGTGGATATCTTGATGAACGTTTTGGACGATCTTAGGAAAAGCGGTGTATCCTGTATCTATATTTCGCATAAACTGGATGAGATTTACAGAATATGTGACCGTGTCACAGTCATGCGCGACGGTGGTGTTGTCGGCAATCATGCCATAGGCAGCGTAGATCAGGATGAGCTGATTGAGGAGATGGTGGGACGAAAGGTTGAAAACCTGTATCCCAAAAAGGAACAGCACATCGGCGAGGAAATTCTGCGGATAGAAAACCTGTCCGTCCCGCATCCCAATATCAAAGGCAAGAAAATCGTCAATAACCTCTCCTTATGCCTGAACAAAGGAGAAATTCTGGGTATCGGGGGATTGGTCGGTTCAGGACGCAGCGAAATGCTGGGCGCAATCTTTGGCCAAATCACACACGGAGTGGAGAAGGACGTGTTCATTGAAGGCAAAAAGGTAAAAATCGACTCTCCGCTGGATGCCATTAAGCTGGGTATTGGTTTCCTGACCGAGGAAAGAAAAAGAAACGGTATCATCTGGATGCTGAGTGTTCGGGAGAACATGACGCTGCCGAGCCTGCGGGAACTTCCGGGGAAGCTGTTCGTCAATCAAAAGGTGGAGAAGCATAAGACGAACGCAATGATGAAACAGCTTAAAATCAAGGCCCCGACAGTGGAAACACTGATTCTGAACCTCTCCGGGGGCAATCAGCAAAAGGTCATTCTGGGGAAATGGTTGATGAAGAATCCAAAAATACTGTTCATGGACGAACCTACACGGGGCATTGACGTCGGAACAAAGGCTGCGTTCTATGAGATTATGGGGACGCTTGTACAATCGGGAGTATCCATCATTATGGTATCATCGGATATGCCGGAATTGATATCGATGAGCGACCGCTGCCTGGTGTTATGCGACGGTACGATTACTGCCGAATTGCATAAAGGAGACATCACCGAAACAAACGTGATGAGGAATTGTATTCGCACTGTGAAGGAGAAATCGCATGAGAACGCAGCGGTTTGAGCTTCTTCGGCCCCATGAGATTCTGCACGAGAAGTCGATCAGGCCGATCGTGTATCTTCCGGTCGGGCCTTTGGAATGGCACGGACCAGCCATGCCGATTGGCACGGATCCATTGATTGCGGAGGCTGTCGCTCGTCAGAGCGCTTCATATACCGGTGGCGTTGTGATGCCGACACTTTATGTCGGAACGGAAAGGGAAAGATCCGCTTCATTGCTAGAGGCTAAAGGATTTGACGATACAAGCCAATATATTGTCGGCATGGACGTGCCGCGCAATTGTATCAGAAGCCTATATTCAAAAGAAGACGTATTTGGTATGATGATTCGTGAGTTTCTCAATCTGCTAGTCAAGCAGGGATATTTGTTGATCGTCATTGTGAATGCTCATATGGCCACGGGCCAGGTGAATACGTTGCAGCGGCAAGCGGTTGAGTTCTCCAATGAAACGGATTCTGCTGTATCTGTTTTCTCTCCCAACATACCACTGGATGAAACCGATTTGGATCAGGGACATGGAACAATCCGGGAGACATCCATGATGATGTTCCTGAATCCGGACAGCGTTGATCTAAAACAGTTTCCAGACAAACCGGTCAGGCTGAAAAACACCGACTGGGGCATTGCCGATAGCTGTACATTTGCTTTGCAGCCAAATGAAGATAAAACCATTGTTTACGACCCAAGAGATTCCGAAGCGCAGCTTGGCGGATTCTATATCCAACGAGCCGTGGATTCGCTTGTGCGGCAAGTGGAGAGTGATTGGGAAAGCATAACTACTTCGCAACATTCCTAACGGAATAGCGGGCGGCAGAAGACGACCATAGAGTGAGGAGTGAATCACAGCATGAAGAAGAATACCGAGAATATCAGCGGTGCCTTACCCTATACGCTGAAGGAGAAGAACCGGAAAATCGTTTTGAAACTGCTCCACAGCGGCGGCGCGTTTTCACTTGCGGAAATATCGGCAATCGTAGGCTTGAGTCGTCAGACAGTTACGAAAATCATAGATTATTATCTGGACAAGAATTTAGTGTGTTCCACAGGAAAGGGAGAATCCACAGATATCGGGGGGAAAAAACCGAAGTTGTTCAAATTCAGCTCCGACACGAAATTGCTTTGCATATCCATAGGATATAAAAAGACAAGGGTGCTAGTTCTGGATTTGCAGGCCAATATTCATGACAGCGTTGAAATACGGGACACGCATACCCTGAGTTATGAGATGCTGAAAAACCGGATCATGGAAAACTGCAGTATATTATATCAGAACAACCCCCGGTTAAAAAAGCAGATCAAAGGAGTCAGCTGCAGCATTCCGGGCATTGTCGAATATATTAGCGGTACGCTTCGATATAATATCTTCAGCAGCGAATGGGGTTATGACATACCCCTGAAGAAAGATTTGCATACGATGTTTCCAATGGCGGACTATGTTTATGTTGACAACGTCGGCAGAATGATAGGACGCTCTCTGCTTTGGATCCCAAACGAAAACATATCGCAGGAACGCATCGTTGCGATCTATACAAGCGTAGGTATTTCAGCTTGCCAGATTGCCAATGGGAAAATCGAAAACGGAGCCAATTCGCTGATTGGCGAAATCGGCCATATGATACTGGAGCCGATGGACCATGAGGTTTGCCTGTGCGGAAGCCGCGGCTGCTTCGAAGTATTAGCGAGCATTGAAAGGGCACGAAAGCTGGTTGCTGAGAAAATCAACGAATTTCCGGAATCCCCGCTCAATCAAATTGATCCGGAACAAATATCGTTCCATGATATTTTTGAGGGAAGCCGCAAAGGGGATGTCTTGTGCAGACATATCATCGAGTTTCTGGCGAAATGGTTCGGGCTGGCGATGCGCAATATCGATTTAACGATAGACCCGACAATGATCATATTCTTCGGCGGCTTTTCTTATGCCGATGATTTTTTCGACCGGAAACTTCACGAAGTTCTCAATGATTTTCATTACTATCCAAAAACGGATAAATGCAAATTCGTATATGATAAAAGGAATTGCTTTGAACTTGAAACGATAGGTTCCGCGCAATCTCTGGTGGAAAGCTTCTTATCAAACGAAGATTTATACCGGTAAAAAATACGTGAGGTAAACATGCATGGCACGCATACAGATGAACTACTATTCTGATTCCTTGAAGTCAAATACAAATGTAAATATCATCCTTCCGACGCCTACGTCGGATGAATTCGTGAATCATAAAGACATTGGATATTTCCGGGATGGCGTATGTTACCAGGTACTGTATCTTCTGCACGGAACCTATGGCGACGATACTGAATGGTGCCGGTTAACATCTATTGAACGGTATGTGCAGCGGTATAAGCTTGCCGTGATCATGCCGTCGTGTGCAAACAGCTATTATTATGATATGTTTGCGGGTCCGAAGTATTTCACGTTTTTAACTGAAGAACTCCCGTTGTATTTGTCCAGGCTATTCCCGATCAGTGGCAGGAGAGAGGATACGTTTATCGCGGGGCTTTCCATGGGAGGCTATGGAGCCTGGTATATTGCGGTGTCAAAGCCCGGTCAATATGCGGCAGCCGCCAACCTGTCCGGCGATTTGGATCTTCTCAATCATCTGAAGATGGACAGCGCTCAAAAGGGACCATGGCCGTTCCAGGCTATTTTCGAGGATTTCGATCCCAAAGCGTTCTGTGACAGCGAAAATAATCTGATGGTGAAGCTAAAAAAACAGGTTGCGTCGGACGCTTGTTTACCCAGACTGTTCCACACCGTCGGCACTGAAGATCCTTTGCATAAAAAAACTGCGAAGTACAAACAGACAATGGTCGATCTCGGTATCGATGTGTGTTTTGAGGAGTGCTCCGGTATCCATGACTGGGCATTTTGGGATACGAATATTCAACGGGCACTGGAATGGTTTCAACTCAAAGGAACGACCGTTTAGCGCATAAAAGAACAGCTTACGCTATATCCCTCCGGCGGTATAGCTGTGTTTGGAGTACGTAATGATGGATTGGCTTGCACTGGCGTCGCTGGGATTTCTTCTATGCACGATCGTGATCGGGTTTGCAACCAAAATAAACATGGGTATTATTGCGATCGCTCTCGCGCTGTTACTGGCAAGGCTCAGCGGCGTCACCGACGGTACAGTGATCAAGGGTTTTAATTACTCGCTATTTTTTATACTGACGGGCGTAACACTCCTGTTCAGTATTGCTGAAAGCAACGGCACGCTTGCATTATTCGCCGATAAAGTTCTGGTTTTATGCGGATATCGTTCATATTTGGTTCCCATCTTTATTTTTACGCT
>JAFGJC010000243.1 GCA_016929305.1 candidate division CSSED10-310 bacterium
TGAAGATGTAGTGATTGTCAGCAATGCAAGAATGATGTGAATTTGTTTTTTCATCTGTTGAACCTCCTTCTGTTGAATAAGGAGGAAGCGAATGTTTTATTTTGTGCAGGATATTTTTTAAAAATTTTTCTTTTTTTTCTTTTTCGATGGACGATAAAGGTCAGAACGAAGTTGTTTTTTTTCTTTCTAGCGCAAAAAAACCATGTAAACTCGATCTCATCATACTATCTGGCATCGCATGCAATTTCATTCTGGTATCGATGGCTATCCCAGGTTTTATTGCAAGTCGTTTTTTTCCCGGCCATGCCATATGACTCGTTGCGGAAATGGAACCTGAATATTTTCCGCTTCCAGAGAGATTTTCAACCTCCACAGCAGTTCCATTTTTACATCATACCAGATACTTGCCGGTGCCCAGAAACGAATGGCGATGTTTACCGCATTATCTCCGAGTGATTCAACAAATACAATCGGTGCAGGATTCAGCAGAACAAAAGGATTATTCGTTAAAACTTCTTTAATAACCGCAACTGCCTTTTCTGCATCGTCACTGTATCTGATCCCTATAATATAATCGATTCGCCGTGCAATATTGGCTACATAATTTATCAGAGTTGTCGTAAATACTTTTATATTTGGAATTCTAACGTACAATCCATCATAAGTTCTGATGATCGTGGAAAGAATATGAATATCCTCGACGATTCCCGCGCTTCCGTCAATGTTGACGGCGTTACCTATTTTAATCGGTCGTTCGATCATTAAGAAAATACCGGAAATCAGGTTGCTGACGATATTTTGGCTGGCGAACCCGATGACAATACCTGCGACACCTCCGGCAACCAGAATCCCGGATATTTTCATACCCAGTAAGGGCATAATGATAATAATCGCAGCGATGATAACCGAGTAATGAACCGTTTTTATGATGACCTGTAGATGATCCTCCGAGACCTTGTCCTTTAATATTCGACGCAGATAGATGCTTAACAGTTTAGCAATACCGAAGCCCGCGAATAAAATAACGACCGACAATATGATGTCGAGGATGGTTACATGTCCATAGACAATTTGGTCAAGCATCAGAATTCGCCTTCCATAACAAACTTTTTGGACGCAACGGATAATAATTTTAACGAATAAAGTTCAATGGATTTATGTAATCCTTTTTCCCGCGGTTTGTCCAAGATATCTGTTTCTGCAATCTGTTTGCCCGTTATCTTCATTGTTGCAGACATTGATATGCCGTCAGTACCGTAAAAAAGCTTCATTCCATATGCGTTTAAAATACATTTTGTTACCTGCACAATACGACTGTTATGGTTTGCGATAGTCAATTGTAGAACGCCTTGGTGCTTCGATGCAGTTTTAGGATCTTCAGGGAAGATCGGTGTTGACCAGTATTTACATAAAACACCTTTACTGGGATCGCCGTACAACGTAAATTTACCTGCGTTAAATGAAAACACATCTATAAGATCGCTATGACCTTTGCCGATCACAAAGATACCGATATCGACAGGAAAAGTTCCAAAAATCCTCTTTGATGTATTGGGATGCAACAAGATTGGCGTTTGAAAGCTTAACATTAAATAATGAGTTATATTTTTGGGGGTCATCAACGGTTCTACGGGATGAATGGCAATTCTGATGTTATCCATTGCCAGTATTTTTTCTACGACAGTGCCTTTTATCTCTCGACGATACTTGAAGAGTCCCGGATTTCCCTCAACAGATATCGTTGCATCGTCAAAAACCAGTGAACACGGCAAATCATATACATCAAACATTGTTTTCACTCCACCTGCAAAACTGCCTGGTATATTACCTGATTGATAAGAATAACTCCAATATAATGCGTTCACCCAGGATAATATCTATGATACATTATCGTCAGTGCAAAGGAGAAAACATATGAATCGCAAACGGTGTATCAGGTATGCAAACGAGAAAGACATCAGGACACTAACGGAATTCAATATGGCTTTAGCGGCGGAAACCGAAGGAATAACCTTAAATTCCGAAAAGGTTGAAGCCGGTGTTGCTCATGTTATTTCCCATCCCGAAATGGGATTCTATCTGGTTGCCGAAGATGATAACCGAATAGAAGGATCATTATTGATCACACCGGAATGGAGCGATTGGCGAAATGGATTTTTCTGGTGGATTCAGAGTGTATATGTCACTCCGGATAACCGCAGAAAGGGTGTCTACAGAGATCTTTACACTCATGTTTTAAAGCTGGGAGCAGATGTTTCGAACGTGTGTGGTTACCGTTTATACGTTGAAAGGAACAATCTGGCAGCACAAAAAACATACGAAATTCTTGGGATGCGAAAATCGGACTATGTGATGTATGAACGAGAAATCAATCCGCTCGAACGCTGATACATCCTATCATTGTATTCCGTATTCAATATAAAGAAATAATAGACATCAGGTCACATTGAAATAGAGAAAATCCGAGAAAATAAAGGAATTAGTTTCATCAAAGTTGTGATTCATTGTCTTGACAGGAATATTTTCAAATACAACAGGCAATCCATTTGCTTCCAGAAAGTTTTTTCCATCCATTAACTGGAAATGCAGATGCGGTTCTGTTGAATGTCCCGTATTACCAACCTGGGCAATAATTTCCCCTTTTTTTACGGTCTGACCCTCTGAAACCCTGATTCCATTGCTTTTTAAATGCGCATAAAAACTAAACTCACCATAATCATGCTCGATGACGATATAGTTACCGCAGAATGTGTTTAAAAAACCGATTTCAGGTATGAGACGTTTCGTCAGTTCTAAAAATGTTTCTTCACTGTAGTTCGACGGGATATTCATTTCTGATTCTGGAAACGCTGTCCCGCATTCGACAATTTTACCATCACCGATACTGTAAACATCACTGCTGTAGATGAAATAGTCCTGCAATCCAGAGGGATTTCTAGTAGATGTTGCAAGCTGACCGTTCTCAAGCTGCCGTATGGCTACGATATCAATTGCGAACTCCTGTGAAAGAACCGATCGATGCGATGTGATACTCATGGGTTGATTGGCGATACAAAAACTACCTTTAAGTGGGAAATTGTATGTGTTGGCAGTGATAAAAGGCGTGAACGCAATTTCGAATGATAATTCTCTGGTACCATTTGCAGAATCCACGATAATCGTCAACCGGGCACTCGACAGGGGATGCCGGCCGATATAATGCAGGAAGACCAGCATGGATAACGGAATATTCAAGCTCCGGCTACCAGGTAATGCAAGTGATTCATTATATCCGTTCTCCGGTATGAACATTTTTCCGAAGGCTATTTTCAATGTTTCCCATGAGTTCCTATCGGAAATCAATGTGTTCAAACGACTGTTGATACGTGAGATGAAATGGTGCAGTTCATCTTCAAGAATCTTTATATTTATCACAGGATACTCGTTGCTGAATCCTGTCAAACTCACCGATTTCAACTCAACGGGTTTCGCTGTAAGATTACTGAGGACTATATCCGGAAGCTTTACATTCGTGTGCCAGAAACCGCCGCTTTTAAACTGAATAGGGATTATCTTTTTATTTGATGTCAAATATCTGATCGCTAATCCCCGATCCGCCATCCTCATCTCCTTTCCTATATCTGCCATGCCAAAACACACTGAACACATCACAATCAGAAATTTAAAGTTACACTATCGCAACAAATATCTATTAGATCCTATCGGATTTTTACGAAATGTGCCAGTGCATATTCATGTTTCAGGCAGAAAGAAATGGCAGCGAACGATACTGGTTATGATTTATCGCAAAGAAAATTCCACACAAACCGCTACCATCAAAATCAACAGGTTTAGATTATTGACTAATTATATAAAATATAAATAATATGTTTCTGCGGAAAGGGCCTGACCGATCCGATGTTTAACAATATTTAGTTTATTAAAGGAATGGATCGTCAGGTTTTAATGCTTGAGTTATTTTTTTTATCTGATTAGACTTGCTGAGTTTTAACTGGGGATTGCAATCGAAATGATAAAATGGATTCGGATGGTTTTCCAAATTGGAATCATTCTTTTGGTGTTATTCACAGGTTTTCGATATGCCATGGGGTGGTCTGGAACATCTATCGAGACGTACTGCCCGTTAGGCGGATTGGAGACAGCTCTATCATTGTTTACGCATCAGCAGTTCACATGCGCCACGGGTGAACGCAACCTGGCACTATTCGTGGGACTGCTTTTTCTGACAGTACTGAGTAGAAAAGCTTTTTGCGGATGGGTATGTCCGATCGGAGCGATTTCAGAATGGATCTATAAAGGAACGAAATACATGTTTCGCGGTCTGGGTAAACGTAACGACATTTACCGGAATATTCCGATGGAACCAACACGTAAGTTGGATCGTAGATTACGCTGGATACGGTTACCCGTACTGTTATTGATCCTCGGTTTTACATTTTGGACTGGTGAACTTATATTCAGAGGATTTGATCCATATTATGTGTTGTTCAGCTTTCATGGTCATGATGTGAAGATGTGGAGTTATGCGATAATTGGTATTGTCTTGCTGGGAATCTTTATTTTTCCTATGGCTTGGTGCAGGTATCTCTGCCCGTTGGGCGTTGCTTTGTGGCCCTTTTCCAAGATTGGAAGACTCACCATCGCTCGATCCGTGGAGAAGTGTATTCGTTGCGGGGAATGTTCCCGTGCCTGCCCTCATAATCTACCAGTCGATGAGGTCGCTGAAGTAAACTCCGGTGAATGTACACTTTGTCTGGAATGTGTTCATGTTTGTCCCAAAGAAGATATTCTGGAACTGCACCTGAAAGGTTTGAAGCGATGAGAGTGCCTTTCTGGACAATTCCTGTATTGATTGTTGTTATTTCTTTGGCCGGTCTGGGCTTTTCTTACATGATTTCATTTCCCAGTATTACGGTTACTTTCTACGGAGATGATCAAACGATTCCAGAAACGAAAAAAATCATCAATCTTATTATAGACGGTGTCACTTGCGTGGATACTGCATTGAAGGCATCCTCAACAGTTGAGGATGTTGATGGTGTTTTAAAATTCACGGCTTATGCATCCCATCGTCGAGTGGAGATTGAATATGATCCGTCCCGGACAACTCCAGAAAAAATATGCAATGCCATTGAAGGCCCAGTATTTGATCAAGATTCAGGTGAAATCCTGTTCAATGTGTTCAGAGTATTACGAATTAATGAGACACCTTACCATAACATGAACGGCGTAACGTTCACTCGTAACAACTAGGAGGGTAACTGTATGAATTTCTGGAAAATTTCAGGATTGATTCTGGCGCTGGTGATTATTTCCCATGCCCCGGTATTGGCAGATGACGAGATGGCTGCAACTCAAAAGAAAGAGATTGAGCATCAGGCAGATATGGTTCAATTTGGAGTTCCGGCATTAACAGAAGATCATGTCAAAAAGGTTGCCGAAGTTCTGAAAGATGAACAGGGCGTATTTTCGGTGAAGCCCGATATGGAAACCAAACAACTTACGGTCATCTTCGATAAAGGGAAAACACACGAAGATAAAATTCAGAAATTACTGTCAAAAGTCTTTGGTGAGGACATTAAAGTACTAAAGGTTGAAAAAGTCACTTATGATCCCAAAAAGGGATGCGGTGCCTGTCCGCATAAAA
>JAFGJC010000244.1 GCA_016929305.1 candidate division CSSED10-310 bacterium
AAAAACAAGTGTGCCGGTGCCAAGACAGAAAAGAGTGAAAAAGAGGTAGTTAAATAACTGATTTTTTAGGAGGTGCGGGATTCCTGTACAGGAATCCCGCACGTTTCATGATGATGAGTTTTATTAAGCAATTCTTTTCAAATCCCCGCGAAACGGGAGCTGTAATGCCCTCTTCAAAAGCGCTTGCCGAGGTCATGACCGAAGGCGTTGACAGGATTAATCCTCAGGTTATCGTCGAATTTGGTCCGGGAACGGGTATTTTTACGGAGCAGATTATGCGGAGAAAAGGGCCGAAAAGCACTTTTTTTGCTTTGGAGATCAACCCATATTTTCACGAAATGACACAAAAGCGATGTCCTGATGCTGTTGTTTACAGGGATTCAGCGGCCAACATGGTGACTTATCTCACCAAGCATAATGCGAAGAATTGTGATTGCATTATCTCAAGCCTGCCGTGGGCATCCTTTCCTGAAAACTTGCAAACTGAGATAATGGATGCAGTACAAACCGCATTAAAACCGGAAGGATCATTTTATACGTTCGCCTATATACATGCAGCATTTTTTAGTAATGGCAAGCGGTTTTATCGCATGCTTCGAAACCGTTTTCAGCATGTGTCAAGATCGAAGATCATATGGATTAACGTCCCGCCAGCTTTTGTTTATAAATGTGTTAAATAAAATATTTCCTGTTTTATTCAGCTCAAAGCTACGTCAAGTGTCATCATGACGGCGAATCCAAACAATGCTCCCATTGTCGCGATGTCGGTGTTTTTTCTGAGTTGAGATTCCGGTATTAATTCTTCCACAACCACAAAAATCATCGCTCCAGCAGCAAATGAGAGTGCATAGGGGAGTATCGGTTTAACATAAACAACGAGAACGGCACCTAAAAAACCGGCTATTGGTTCAACGATACCGGATAACTGCCCATACCAGAAACTTTTAATTCGTGAGAATCCCTCACGCCTAAGCGGTACCGATACGGCAGTGCCTTCAGGAAAATTTTGTATTCCAATACCCACAGCCAAAGCGATCGCTCCACCCAATGAAGCTGATGGAAGATGTGCAGCTAATGCGCCAAAAGCAACGCCGACCGCTAAACCTTCCGGGATATTGTGTATGGTTATCGCCAGCACAAGTAAGATACTTCGCTGCCAACTTGTCGAGATTCCTTCCGCATCCGTAATCGGAAAACCGAGATGGAGATGAGGTAAGATTTTGTCAATAATCCAAAGAAACAAACCACCCAACAAAAATCCAACAGTTGCGGGTATCCAAGGGATCATTCCTGAGGATTCCGCCATTTCAATTGCCGGAGACAATAGAGACCAGTAGCTGGCAGCAATCATGACCCCGGCAGCAAATCCGAGCATCCCGTCAAGAATCTTTCGGTTTATGGACTTAAAAAAGAACACAACACCTGCACCAAGTGCCGTGAGAAACCAGGTGAAACACGTTGCCAGGAAAGCCTGTGTTACCGGATTAGCTTCAAAAAACCACTTCATGATCATCTGCCGTTTTCAAGTATCAACCTTTCCATCGAATCAATCTGATATCAACTGAATAAACGTGTATACAGATATCGCTTAATTTTTTTTGACGGTGTTTTCTCAAATTCCTCCGGATAGAACTGAAACTGTGAGATGATGCTGTACGCTGGTAATTCCTTATTGAGTTTTCGTCGATTCTCCTCAAATATATCTTTTAAATTCTCTTCCGTGATACCCTTGGTTTCCGCCATTTCAAGGTCAGGATAGATCAATGCAAACAGTTTGCCGGTTTTCTCGATGACGAGTGATTCCTGAACATAAGGCAGGTTATTGATCTTCGCTTCGATTTCCTCCGGATAGATATTCTGTCCTGAAGGTCCGAGCAGCATGCTTTTGCATCTTCCCTTGATGTAAATGAATCGGTCTTCATCGATGACACCGAGATCTCCCGTGTGCAGCCATCCTTCTTTATCAATTGTCTCTGATGTGGCGTCATCGTTTTTATAATATCCTGCCATGACGTTTTCGCCTCGAACGAGAATTTCACCTACTTCATTGTTAGGATCGGATGAAGCGATGGATACCTCGAGCGTGTCAATGATCTTGCCTACTGAAAACAGTTTTGTTGTCTTCCAATTCGAATAACTGATCAAGGGTCCGCACTCCGTCATCCCATATCCGATTGTATAAGGAAATCCAATTTCCCGGAAAAATAACTCAACCTCCTGGTTTAAGGGTGCACCTCCAATAACAACTTCATGAAATTTGCCCCCGAATACTTCATGAAGCTTATGGTTTATACTTTTAAGTAAAATTTTCCGAATCACCGGCAATTTCAGTAATAATTTCATTGATGTTTTTTCTATGACAGGTTTGATCTGTTTACGATATATCTTTTCAAGAATGAGGGGTACTGTGAGTATCAGTTGAGGTTTGATTTCTTGAAATGCTTTGACAAGTATTTTGGGAGTTGGAATTTTACTTAAAAAAGTGATGTGACAACCTAAAATGGTGGGAAATAAAAATTCAAAAGCACATCCATAGGCATGCGCCAGCGGGAGAAACGATAGAATTCGATCTCCTGGATTTAATGGCAGGTTGGTTATGGCAAACCGAATATTTGCCATAAGACAATTGTGCTGAAGCATAACCCCTTTTGAAAAACCCGTCGTGCCTGATGTATAGACAATTGCAGCCAGGGTGTCGTTAGGAATCTGTTCGAATTTCAGCTTGTCAGGTCCCAACAACTGGCTGAACTCATCCAAATAATGGCTGTCTGCGCGTTCAAAGGCCTGATTTATATGTCGTTTTTTTGAATGTAAGATTCGGAAATCCCTAAGAGAAACAATAGCATCGACTCCACTCATCTTGCTTTCATCAAGGCTTTCATAAATGCTGTCAGCCGTGAATAAGAACGTTGAATCAGAATGGTTTACAATATAATGAATATCCGTTGGATTGAAATCAGGCAATATTGGCACAATGACGGCACCATAAGTGATCGTCGCCAGGTAAGTGATAGCCCAGTTTGATGAATTCCTTCCGACAAGCGCGATTTTATCACCATTTTTCATGTGACTTTTCTTGAAAATATACTGCAGCCATATAATCCGCTCAGCAACTTTCCGATATGTTAAACTCTGCCCGCCATAATCGTTGTATGCCTGCAGAAACCAATTGGATTTTAAGCTGTTTTCAATGAATTCAACCAGATTTTCCTGTAACATTCAGCACCCCCGGAAGGTACGGCATAACATCTCCCCAACACCGGTTAGATGCACATAAGCCGGCTGAAGTATACCAATTAATCCAGTTACACCACAAGATCATCATGAATCACAACGCAGATGTATATTGAACTGTTATAAATTCTATTATGGAAATGACAGTCGTAATCCGGGATCCCCTAAGAGATTGAAAATCTCCAGAATAAACCGCTCACTTCTCTGAGAACCATATGTCTGCAAAGCATTTCGCACGGCATTGCCCAGGATTGATTCCTGCTGATTGAATATTTGATCGACATAGGCGGTATCAAGGATGACAGCTTGCTCGTTTAGTGAATATCCGGTGGAAGTAAATACGATTCTGGCACCAGTGTCATCCAGAATAAATTGCTCGCCAATGCATGTATAACCTGGTATTGAATAGTTTCCCGACAAACATGTCATAGCCGAGACAATGGGATAATGAGGTTGCATTTCGATTCCGGAGATGTCAGTCGTCAACAGAAGTCCTTCGTCGGCGAATCGGTCTAGTCCCCCATGACCGATGTAGTTGACATAATCGACACCATTTTCCAGAGATGATCTGAGGCGATTTCTAGCTATTGATATGGGCAGCTCCGACAGATAAATAGTCTGCACCTCCACATCAGCCTCAATAGCGTTGATTACATTGTCACTACTCTCAGGGAAATTTCCTGCCGAATCCGGATTGTCAGCCAGCATCAGCAGCGTAAGGATTTCCGGTGAAACCGGTTGAGCATTCATGCATTTATTCAGATAAGCGGTAACGTCAGCTTCAGTTAAAACCGGGAGACGGCCGATAGCCAAATCTATAAGACCGTCATCTCCCTGAATGTCCGCATAACGATTATCTGATGCAGCAAGTCCATAAGGAGTTGATGCCATCAACGTTGGAACGATATTGTCATTCATGCCGTACAGATTCCGGTAATCATATGTCCCGTTTCCAAGAAGCAATATGAAATGAGGAGGTAATGACCAGTGCTCTGAAGCATATTTCAAAAAATCCCGAATACTTTCCGGATTTCTCTGCCCGTAACCAAATTGATCGTAAATATTTTCCAGACATACGACAAACGGTTGAAAATCCTGAGAGGTTTTGTAATCTGCAAAACTATTTGCTGGTGTTACAAGCGCTTTCGTGGTGATGACAATATAATCACCTTGGTTTTCGATGGCTCTTAAATCAGGATCATTTGAAATGGGATCCAGAATAGCTTCAGGAGTGGCTGATGCCGTTGAAACCCAATATCGTTCTAGTAAACCTGATGATTTGATGTTTTCCATAAAACGCACTTCATATCCGGCATCTGACGGCTCAACAAGGCTGTTTGATATTCGGTACGGGTGATCGCGATCCGTGACATTCAGTACAAAAATTTCCGGTGTCGAAAATCCGTCAATTATCATTGGCTCCATAGGACGAGTATTGACGGCAAGCATATCATCAGTTGTAAAGGTTTTCTTCCAGAACGCCAGGTCAACGCTATCCAGATAAATGATGCTGTAGGGGACGCCATAATCAAGAATAGCTGATAATTCGAGGACATTGGATCCATCGTTTAGATATGACTGATGAAATGCCGTTTCAAAATAGCAGGGTGAGATTCCGTCCCATCGGCACTCGCCAATATCATATCCGTTGAGTGAAACACGAAGATGATGATCCGGATTCGATGCTGTGTTGGTTGCACCATGCAAAGCTATTCTTATTGAGGCTTCTTTTGAACTCCAGGGTTCGACATCGGCTAGTGCGCCGCTCGTTTCCAATGAAATAACTCTGGGATCACTTCCGCCAATGCAATAATCCCAGAACCAGTAATCTGATTCGGGATCTGTGAACAGAGCTGTTTGGGCAAATGAATCCTGTTCGTAATGCATGATTTCATTGAAATCATTTCTTTCAGCGGAAGGATCCGGTAGGTTGCAACTGACAACTCGCATTTGCAAACCTTCCGATAACTGCACCTGGAAAACATTTGCTTCTGAGTATTTAGTTGATACCGGATACCCATAAAAGTAAACACAATCCTGACGGCTGTTCGTGAACCAGGGAATTTGTTTCCCCATGCAGGTGATACGCACACCTCCAGATTGAATTCTTTCGACAACACGCCGCGGATCCTGCCTTAATGTTCGTGCAATCGCATCCGCTCGAATCATAACGATACCCGGTTCTTCGATGCTGATATTGGCTGTATTTACTATCTGGTTCGCCAGCCAGTCGACGATACTCATGGATGGTTGCGCAATGTAACTGTTCTGCTTTCCCTTAGAAGACTGCATGGTTCTCATACACTGCTGATAACATTCTGATACCGGTTCCCATTGCATGCTGTGAAGAAGATCCGATCGTGTCTCTGGTATTCCTGACCATTCTCCAGATACACGCTCGTATGTGTGTTCTATCGCGATGATTCTATACTTAAGCGGTTTTCCATGGGGAGCTGTTGTATCGATATACTGATAGTGACCGCCATTGGGAGAAACAATCAAACCCGGAAGCATCGATTCCGTTATCCGTAAATAGTTAGCAGATGATTCCGAAGCGCGTTCGAGATGAAATCCTACGATACCGGTTTCACTGTTTGTCTCCCAGTACAGGCGCACATTTCCATCCATCTGCACGGCGAAAAATGATGAAATTTGGGTAGATGCATCGGCAAATGATTGGGGTCTATCTGAAGTGTCTGCAAATGTAATAACACCCGGGGCAATGACCAGGCAACAGATGATTACATGGATTTTTTTCATTTTGTATCCTTTGATATCAACGCTACTGTTCTCATAATTGCTATCACCGTCTTATCGATGGGCTCAGCGATCGCGAGAAGATTCCTTCACCCATAAAAAGTATACTAATTAAATCGGGAAAAAGAAAATTAGGGATTCGATCAAATCTATCGTGTTTCTGGCAGCTTTCCGAGAAGATAGCCACCGATAACGAACAGACATGCTACCGACAAAATACTCAGTCGTGTTGCATGATTGCTGGCAATCCCTGCGCTATGGAGGATGACCGCTGTCGATCCCATCAAACCGGGGCCGATGATGACAGCGAATTTTCCCAACATGTTATAGAATCCAAAGTACTCAGCGGATTTTTCAGGTGGAATCATTCGTGCGAAATAGGATCTGCTCAACGCTTGAATCCCGCCTTGAACTAAGCCGATCAAAATAGCCATGACGTAAAATTCATTTACTGTCTTCATGATAGAACCCCAGAATGAAACCAGAACATAGATGGCAAGAGCTGCCATTATTGACCGTTTGGCTCCCCAAATATTCCCTAATTTGCCAAATAGTATCGCACTCGGAAATCCCACAAATTGTGTTATCAGTAATGCGATAATCAAATCTTTCTGTTCAAACCCGAGTGACAATCCATAATCAACCGCCATGCGAATGATGGTATCGACACCGTCAATGTAGAGCCAGTATGCGATCAGGAAGATTCGAAGATGTTTGCTGTGCCAGATTTCATGAAACGTTGACCGCAATTCCCGTAAACCGTTTCTGAAGGCATGGTAAGCAGGCTTATTTTCGCGATATTTAGGTTCACGCACAAACTTCACAAGGGGAAGCGTAAAAACTCCCCACCATAGTCCTGTACTTAAAAACGTATAAGGTACCGCTTCGGATGAGCTGGCAAATCCGAACATACCGGGTCTAAGGACGGCGACAACATTGATGAAAAAAAGCAATCCGCCACCGAGGTACCCCATTGCAAAACCGAGAGAGGAGACGGAATGCAGTCTTTTGTGACGGGCAACAGCCGTGATCAGTGAATCATAAAATATGTTGCCGCCCGAAAATCCGATGTTAGCGCCGATAAAAAAACACGCTGCCATAATCCACTGTCCTTGGGCAATAAAAACCAAAGCACAGGTCATCGCCGATCCTGTATAAGCAAAGAATACAAGGAACCGTTTTCTGTATCCGCCCATATCTGCAATAGCTCCCAGAAGAGGTGCGAAAACGGCAATTAACAGGCCAGCGATAGAATTTGCTATACCCAATCGAGCCGTGCATAGCGTGGTATCCACACCAGCACTCCAATATTGAGTGAAAAAAAGCGGGAAAAATACTGCCAAGACTGAGGTGGCAAATGCGGAGTTAGCCCAATCGTAAAAGCACCAGCTCCACATAGCTTTCCGGCCGGGATCAGCGGAATGGTTTTGGATTGTTTCGTCATCACTCACATCTGATGCTCCCATCATAACCTCGAATTTCCGTACTATCTCATCCGGGGGTTTATTATTCAAGATTACGTTGTTAAGATAAGCGGGTATCTTGATGTGTCTGGGGGTGACCAATGATGATGATCAGTCCGAATGTTCGAAAATGGTATGGAATTATGATCTTTACAGCAACACTGATATCCGGGTGTGCCACCGTTTCAGAGAAACCGGTACACGACACTCCGCAAATCGCTGATCTCGAGACCTGTATCAAGCTAGTGGAAGCTGGAAACATGAGTGATGCTTTGGATTCTTGCCATCAGGCAACTCTGAATAATCCGGAATCTTTTGCAGCCCATACTTATTATGCCAAAGCTCT
>JAFGJC010000245.1 GCA_016929305.1 candidate division CSSED10-310 bacterium
TATTCGATCTGGGACTTGATCAAGATCCGGTTGAAATCAGTAGACAGGGTAAAGAATATGCGCTCAGGGAGAGCTTCGATTCAGTTATTTTGGACACAGCGGGCCGCTTGCATATCGATCAGGCACTCATGGAAGAATTAAAGAACATCAAGAAAACAGTAGCACCTATAGAAATTCTTTTGGTTGCTGATGCCATGACAGGACAGGATGCTGTTAATATCGCCGAGTCGTTTAATAATGATCTGGATTTAACAGGAGTCGTTCTAACAAAACTTGATGGTGATGCTAGGGGAGGGGCAGCGCTTTCCATAAAATCCGTGACCGGAAGACCAATAAAACTCGTAGGGCTTGGAGAAAAACTCGATCCTTTGGAACCCTTCCATCCAGATCGAATGGCGTCAAGAATTTTGGGTATGGGAGATGTTTTATCGCTTATCGAAAAGGCCGAATCAACAATTTCAGAAGATAAGCGAAAAGAAATGGAGAAAAAATTTCTGGAGAGTAGTTTTACTCTAGATGATTTCCGTGACCAGCTGCTCCAGCTAAAAAAAATGGGATCTTTTGAGCAGATTCTTCAAATGATTCCAGGAATGGGAAAACTCAGTAAAATGCAGGGAGCAATGCCATCTGAAAATGATATTAAACAGATTGAAGCTATGATTTGTTCAATGACACAAGAAGAGCGAAGGAATCACAAAGTTATCAATACGAGCAGACGACGTCGCATAGCGCTTGGAAGTGGCACTGATATCGCAGATGTGAATCGTTTAATTAAACAATTTGAGCAAGCAAGAAAAATGATGAAAAATTTTAAAAAATCAGGTAAATTCGGGCGATTAATGCAGCGACAAAAATCGTTTTTTCAATGATGACAGCTAATTAAGGAGGAAAAAGTGGCTACAAAAATCAGACTGAAGCGAATAGGCTCAAAGAAAAATGCTTACTATCGTATCGTCGTGGCTGATGAACGCACCGCACCAACAGGAAAAATCCTTGATTTGTTGGGTACGTATGATCCTCATCAAGATCCACCAAAAATCAGCATCGACATGAATAAGGTCGATGAATGGCTTGCAAAGGGTGTTCAACCGACACCTAAAATGAGTAGTATATTGAAGAAAGCGCGCAAACAATCTGTCAATACAACGACATCCTGATATTAATGAAAGGAATTACCATGAGAGATCTAGTTCTTTTTATCGCACAGGCATTAATCGATAATCCTGAAAATGTTCATGTAAAGGAGATCGAAGGGAATCAGACTACTGTTATAGAGTTAAAGGTTCACCCAGATGATATAGGTAAAGTAATCGGTAGGCAGGGAAGAACTGCAAATGCGATTCGAACAATTGTTAACGCAGCAGCTCTAAAAGCTGGAAAACGCGTGATTCTTGAGATTATTGAAAGCCAAACTGAATCGGAGCGTTGAATCGAGAAAAAGTAATCCCAGATTCCTTTATTGCCGTCGGATTTATCAGAAAACCGCACGGTAATCGGGGTTTTGTAAAAGTTGAGATATTCAGCGATCAGGAAGATCGACTGCAAAGACTTAATACGGTTTTTCTTGTTAAACGCGGATGCGTTCTGGGTGAATACACGATCTCCGTATGTAATAGTTCAGCGAAAGAATACATCGTAAAGCTAAATAATATTGATTCTTTTGATAATGCTGCTTCAATATCCAAAAGTTATTTGTGTGTGCAATATTCAGAAAGAGTTAAACTTGGGCAATGGGAGTTTTTCTTTCATGATCTTATAGGTTGCAGGGTTGTTACGACTCGAGGTGTGAATGTTGGAATAATAAAGGAACTCTGGGATATTGGACCTCATGATGTATATATAGTACACGATGAGCGAGGAATAGAAACGCTTATTCCGGCTGTTAAAGAGATCGTAAAAGATGTCAATGTCAAAAAAAAACTTGTTGTTATTGATCCATATGAAGGAATGCTTCATCAGGACCTGATATGATTTTTGAGGTAATAACCATATTTCCCGAGTGTTTTCCGGGTGTACTTGGGATCGGCAACTTGGGCAAAGCTCTCCAAAAAGGTTTATTTAAAATCAATGTACACAACCCCAGAAATTTTACGCATGACAAACACAGAACTGTCGATGATTCCCCTTATGGTGGCGGTCCTGGTATGGTTATGAAACCCGAACCGATTTTTGAATGTCTTGAAAGTCTTGGAGCACCAAAGCCCTTGCGAATATTGTTATCGCCGCAGGGACAAAAATGGTCTCATCAATTGGCAAGAAAAATTTTCAAAAAATACTCAAGAATTGCTCTTGTCTGCGGCAGATATGAGGGTGTTGATGAACGAATACGTGAATTTGCGGTTGATTTGGATATTTCTCTAGGTGATTACGTTTTATCGGGTGGTGAAGTGGCGGCAATGACCGTGATTGAAACTCTTTCGCGATTCATTCCGGGTGTTGTCGGCGATCCGGTATCCGTTGACTCAGATTCATTTACAAAATCATTATTCAAGTTTCCTCAGTATACGCGACCAGTCGATTATCGCGGAATGAAAGTGCCAGAAATACTTGTATCTGGAAATCACCAGAAAATCGAAGAATGGCGAATTCAAAAAGCTCTTGAACGAACCCAGGAAAAAAGACCTGATTTATTTTCTTGCAAATTACATCAAAAAGATGATAGTAACAGCATCGACGTGGATGCTTAATATGAGTCCTAGTTATAAAGAAAACGAGAGGTAGCAATGAATCGGTTAGTTGAAACACATTCAAAAAAACAACTTCGCACGGATATCCCAGAGTTTGGGCCAGGAGATCGTATTAAAATTTGGACATTGATCAGAGAAGGAGAAAAAGAACGCCTGCAACCTTTTGAAGGCGATGTCATTCGGATACGAAATCGGGGAATAGGATCGTCATTTACCGTTAGAAAGACCTCGTATGGTATTGGAGTTGAGAGGATATTTCCGCGACATTCGCCGATTATTGCAAAAGTTGAAGTGCTGAGAAAAGGTCGTGTCCGAAGAGCGAAACTTTACTACCTTAGGAAGTTGTCGGGTAAAAATGCGCGTATTCGTGAAAAACGTTTAAACTAACAGAATTCCAATTGATAACGGACACACTTTTTTTTGAAAAAAAAGCTACTCAAGATGGTTTTCGTTATATTGCTGGTCTAGACGAGGCAGGACGGGGTGCTTTATGTGGTCCGGTAGTTGCAGCTGCAGTTATTCTTCCGGATAAAGATTTACCATCAGGTATTAAAGATTCAAAGCTTCTTAAACCAAAAGAACGTCTTGATTTGTATCCGCAAATATTTAAAAGTGCTTTGAGTGTAGGAGTTGGTCTTTCAAGAGCTGCTGAGATTGACAGAATCAATATTCTTAATGCAACGAAATTAGCTATGTATCGAGCTTGCTTGAAACTATCAGTGTCTCCTGATTTATTACTTCTAGATGCCATAACAATAGAAGCTTTACCTCTGCCTCAAATAGCAATAATAAAAGGAGATCAACGTTCATTATCAATTGCTGCAGCAAGTATTGTTGCTAAAGTTGTCAGAGATCGAATCATGAACACATGGCATAAGCATTTTCCCATGTATGGATTTTTGAATAATAAAGGATATGGAACAAAAGAGCATCGTGATGCCTTAAGAACCTATGGTCCTACGGCAATTCACCGAAAGACATTTAAGCAGGTATTTGATTGTTGGACGCTTTTTGGTGAGATATGACAAGAGAACGAAAAAGCATTGGTTATCTTGGTGAAGGATTTGCCAGAGGATTTCTTAAAAGACAGGGTTTTAACATCATTCAATCTCCATACAGGTGTCGCTACGGAGAAATCGATATTATTGCGATGGAGGATGATATTCTTGTGTTTGTCGAAGTTAAAACGAGACGTACGCTTCGATATGGATCACCGCTTGAAGCAGTTGACCGTATAAAACAAAAAACTATCATCAAGATCGCACGACATTATCTAATGAACTGCAAAATAAAGTTTATCAACTGCCGTTTTGATGTGATTGCGATTACCCAAATCAAACAAAATGCACCTCCTGATATTCACCATATTAGGGATGCTTTTAGAGATGATTCTGGCTGGTAAAGATTGATATTGAACAAATCAATTTTCAACTTGACAAAGCCATTTTACGCCATTATTCTACCACATGCCTTTTGTTAAACAGGCGGGAATAGCTCAGCTGGTAGAGCTCTACCTTGCCAA
>JAFGJC010000246.1 GCA_016929305.1 candidate division CSSED10-310 bacterium
AAAATGCCACAAATGCAGCCAAAAGAATTATACCGAGAATGATATATGCTTGTTGATTTGGTTGCTGCGATGTCATCAGAAAAATCGGTGCCTGGAACATATAAACAACTGAAACTATTTTACTGAACATATTCTCGCGAAAAACATATCCGCCCAAACCTAATAGAAACAAAGCAAACGTTAAGAGAATAAATCCGAACTGATCAGTCATCTTGTTCGACCACCTCCTCGAAACGATCTTGAAATGAAGATCTTCCGAGAGAAAACAAAACGACAAGAAAAATGATTGAAACGATGCCCAAAGTAATGGAGTGTTCGTCAAAGAGTGTTGCCACCGTTTGTGAAAGCTGAATACGGAATTGATAACTTTGTGGTGTTAAGTTTTCTGGCACATAGTTTTTGTAAACCATCACAACGACAAGTAGGCCAGACATTAGAAATGTAAGAATACCTCCCAGAGTGCTCCAAATTTTTATCTTTGCCACCTGATGAACAATCGCTTGATCATGGGCTAATTTCAAGGCACCAACGACCGCCCAAACCGCAAACAGCAAATAAACACACGCAGCGATCAACGCTGAACTCAGCAACAAAAAGCTGACAAAAAGAATTTGAGATAAGATAAAAGCAAAGATACGAACAGAAAATACGCGTGTATGTATCGCCATTATAACAATAACCAGATATAGAACACCAAGACTAAGGGTCATAACTCTGATTCTCCACACTCAGGAACGACAATCTTCACCATGAAAAAATTTGAAGTCGACGAGAAATCCTTCATAATATTATCGAGGTTATTCGTTTCTAATACGCCTGCTGCAACGGCAATTCGATCTGAAAATATCCCAATAACTTCAATATGATTGTTCTGATACTGAATAAAGAATCGACTGAAATTAGTTATGCCTGCCAGAAATCCGGTTTGGGGATGGATATAGAGTTTGGGGGTGAATTTTCCATGAATTTTTTCTTTAGTTTTCCTTACGAGCAGCCATATGCTTTTCGTATCTTTGGGTGATCCTGCCGGCGATGTAATTGGGTTAAATTTAACCAGAGGGATTTCATCCAATGTATATTCATGATCGATTAGCATGCTTAAATTGCCAAGAAACATCTGAAAATACTGCTTTGATATTTTGGAATCATTATCATTGTAATAATCAAGAATTGGGGGGAGATTTTCCCTGATTTCATTGCGGATTTCCCGGTGATCACTACTCCCAATACCAATGTTGAAAACTTTCAACCATTGCCCAACTATAAACCAGTCATTATACCCGTATGAACTGGCATCATATTCATCATTTGTTAGTATCAATCGGCGATCAAAATCAATGTAGGAGCCTTTCTGATACTTTTTATCGAACAATGGCCACCACATGTGGTACCTTTCATCAAATAACGAACCGGCTCCAACGATCAAATCAACGTCAGACAATGAGTCAGTATATCCTGTAAAGGGAGCAAGATCACTGATGCTGTTGAACCCGAGCAGAATGACAGATCTAATAACCTGGGTGTCCACTAAGTTGTCTAAATGAGTAACCTCATAACCGGGTTTATCTGGTATCTGGCAATTCCAGCTTTGATTAAACCATTCTCTAGCGGACGGATCATTGATGTGAAGAAATCCAGGAAGAAAATTCTTTGAACAGCCCATGAGTGCCAGACCGATAGAATTCTTCCCCGGAGGAACAAGGTATATACCCCTGCCATGCTTGCCGAAATGTCCTGTCATTAACACGAGGTTCACGACATCCTGAAATATAACTGCTTGCTGTTTGGTTAGAATGTTATCGGAAACAGCAGCAAACCCGACACCATGTTTCCGTGAAATGAGCAGTGCAATGTTTTTTACCGTTTGGGGATCGATATCCCAATAGGACGCCATTTCATCCAATTCATATTTTTTTAATTCACGCACCATCTGTTGGAATCCGCTATTATCACGCCACATTACTTGTCGATCCGTACCACCGTGAAGATGAACTTGCCATGATATGGCGCGTAATATTTCCGAAAGACCTTCAGGACCTATATGCACTTTAAGATCGCTGCTTTCCGAAATGGCATCATATTCAGAACCCAGCCAAATGATATGTTTGCTCCCTTTTTGCTTCAGTTCAACAATGCTTTGTTTGAGCTCATCGCGTACACGCATGGGCGAGATTTGCACCACCACGATGACGTCAAGTTTCATTATGTCATCCAGGTATGGAGATAAGGTTAGCAGTCCTGTAGATGTGAACATGGTATGTATCGGATCACCTATTACATCAGGTCCACTCTTTGTGAAAATATTGTTGGAATCCAAAACAAGCCGAAAGAATTTTTGAAATAGGTATGCAGCTTCATTCGAACAATCCGGACTGATAAAACCAGCAACAGAAGAGGCTCCATACTCCTTAACTACCTTTTCCAACCTTTGACGAAAATGATGAAAACTCTTTTGAGATATATTAGGAAATTGTTTTTCAATCACTCCCTGGTTCCGTTCTTTCATCATCAAGCAGCCGGTTTCGATGACCTTAATGTTAGATCAGAGTATCAGTATGACGCAATATTTTCCAGAAGAATCCTTTAACTGTTGTCATCATGAAAAATACGGAAACGTGTTTCAGGGATCGACATACATGTCGAACAAAATCATCATGGGGCAATTTTTGTGATAATGCGCTCCAACTCAGCAATCCGGTTTACCATTTCCTTGACTTTTGCCTGTAGTTCTCTGAAAGCAGCGATGGAAACCCGTCTTCTGCGCTTCTGTTTCTTTTCTTCCTGTATCTGATTCCAAAATTTTTCAAGTTCCTTCAATCTGTAATGCGTTTTTCTTGCATATAGCCGCGGTTCACTAATCTTCCCAGCTCTAACCAATGCACGTAGCTTGCTTCGGGAAATGCCCATTTTCTTCAAATCGGGTACTGTTATAAATTCTCGAGGATTGAAAGCTTCGCGTTTGGGACGTGATTTAATGAAATTATCAATTTCTTCTTTTGAGAACAAATTTTTCCGGCCGATTGCCTTGGTGGGTTTAATATTGCCTTTACGAGCCCAGAGTCTGACGGTTTGCTCACTTACATCACCCATTTCGGCAATGTCTTCAACACTGTAATATTTTGATCTTTCATACTCCGGTCCACCTCTGCGAAGTCGCGCTGCATGTCCAAAAATAAATTTTGGAACGCCATTCCAGAAATGACTTTCTTTAAGTTCAATGATTTCATTACACCCACATCCACACCGATGTTTTTGAGCTTCATTCTCTAGAAATTCTTCAATACTTTTGTATTTTTTCCGGATGATCTTCTTATCCAGCGCCACATCGACACTCCTTTCGCGCCATCTCAAATGATTTCAAACCATTAAAAATCAAAAAACACATTTCTAACTTACCAAGTACAAAACAACTCCTTGGACTCTATTTCTATCATCTAGCAAACTAATAATTTTTTATTCGAATATTCGATATTTGTCAAGCTTATTTTTATAAAAAATAAAAAAACCTTAAACTAAAATTTTAAAAAGTGTTTTTATTTTTCAGATACAATTAATTAAACGATACCGATTGTAATAACTGATCATTATTTCGGTAAAGATTTTATATCTCTTGTTTTTCTTATTCAGTGATTATTTTCTGCTGATTTATCTTTTATTCCCCAATGACTTTTACAAGAACTCGCTTGTTACGCCTTCCATCAAATTCACCATAGAATATTTGTTCCCACGGACCGAAATCAAGTATACCTCCTGTAACTGCGACGACCACTTCACGACCCATGACAGAACGTTTTAAATGAGCATCTGCATTATCTTCTCCCGTCAAATTATGGCGGTAATTGGAAAGTGGTTCGTGTGGAGCAAGATTCTCGAGCCAATTTTCAAAATCGTTGAGCAATCCAGACTCTGCATCGTTAATAAAAACACTTGCCGTAATGTGCATGGCATTTACAAGGCATAGACCCTCATTGATTTTTGACTGATCAACGATTTGCTGTACCTGACGCGTAATGTTTACAAAACCACGTCTATTAGGAATATTAAAAGTCAGATACTCTGTTGTGCTCTTCACTATTCTTCTCCCATATTAGTCAAGTCGCTGTCGCTATCTTTTAAATGATAAAACGAATCCAGGGATATTATCTCAATGTACTTTACTGAAGGCTTTTTATTTTCTTCTATTTCCAGCTTTTTGGCAATTTTCCAATCCATTCTCTGAATCCTGCCTTGAGTAATAGCAAAATATATTTTCCCGGTACCTTTCCATACTGTTGGTTTAAATTCTTTGATCGTATTTGATGTTGTCTGAAGATCAATCTGACAAGATAAAAACGCACAGGCATATCCATCAATAGTTTCAAAACCCTCGAAAAGATAGGATATTGCACCTTTGACCTGACTGGCGATTACTTCATCCTGTGTAAATTTCCGAAACGCAAACGTTTTCCCTTCATGTTCTTTTAGCGGAGTTTCGGGTAATCCGAATAGCAGACGCAGAAGCAGAAGTGTATCTCTAGGAATTCCCGGATCTGATGGATCGATTGATCCGTCTGCATGAAGAATAAACTCTGCAGCTTTCTGTTTTTTCTGAAGATCTGGCGTCAATGGTTGTTCCGTATCGCCATTTTGAATTTTCACCACCTTTAAAGTGAGGATACCGTGAGCGGAGCCATCTCCGGTCCCTCTAAATTCACAATCTCCAGATAATGTTTCGATGTGTTCTAATCCCTTTAACCATTTGTTTTCGCTTTTAAAATAAACTTGTTTTTGAGCGGTTAATGACTGATTAAGGCTGTAGCACAGATGTGCTTCTTGCGGGAAAATCCAGCGAAACGTAATGGCATCAGGATGCGACAGCCGCTGATCCATAGCAGATTGCGCCATCGTTGACGCTCCCCAAAACAGGATCAATACGAATAGATTTTTTTTTAGAACTCGTATCACTTCAGATTAACCAAAGTTCACATCACAACGGCATTACATCTTCATGAATTTTTCGATTCTGGCCAATCCTTCTTGAATATCCTCGGCACTTGAGGCATAGGAAAACCGAATATGCTGCCCTTCTCCTGGCACTCTTGGACCGAAATGAATATCCGCCAAGCAGGCGACACCCGCATCATAAAGAAGCCGTTTTCTGAATTCTTCGGAATCTTTGCAACCGGTAATCTGGCACGCTTCCGTAACATTAGGCCAGACATAAAATGCTCCACCAGGCCGTTTACATGTAATACCTCGAATTTTGTTCAAACCTGGAACAATAATATCCCGTCTTTCCCTGAAAATTCTAACCATTTCGTTTACTTCAGCCTGTGATCCTGTTAATGCTTCCCGAACAGCCATCTGGTTGGGGTAGGGTGCACAGGAATCCGAGTTGGTTACAAGCCGTGTGATGTGGTCAGCCAACATGGAATTTGCCATATACCCGATACGCCATCCTGTCATTGCATAAGTTTTTGAGGCACAGTCGACGACGACAGTTCGGTCTTTCATGCCTTCAACACAAGCTATTGAAGCAAACGGTGCATCATAAACCAGCTTGCTGTACACTTCATCGGAATAAACCCAAATATCATTGTCAATACAAATTTGAGCAATCTGTTCTAATTCCTTGATGCTAAGAACGCCTCCCGTTGGGTTATGCGGTGAGTTTAGTATGAGCAATCTTGTATTCGGCGTAATTTTAGCTCTCAATTCTTCGATATTGAAATTGAAATTTTTCTCTTCTTTTAAATACAAAGGAACAGGCACTGCACCTAAGCCCTTAATCATCGATTGATATATCGGAAAGCCGGGATTCGGAAAAATCACCTCATGCTGTTTCCCGGGATCGGTCGTTGCAAAAATAGTGTACCAAATAAAAGGCTTTCCGCCACATGCCACAACAACATCCTCCGGTCTATACTCGATTTTTCGGGTTTGCGAAAAAAACTGAGCTGCAGCCTTTCTAAGTTCCGGAATGCCTGCCGATGGAGTATATCCATGCAGGCCGTCATCAATCGCCTGTTTTGCAGCATCACAGATATGTTTTGGAGTTTTGAAATCGGGTTGGCCTATACAAAAATTCATTATTTTCTTGCCTTTGGCTATCAGTTCGTTAACTTCCTTTAAAACAACAAATGCGTTTTCAGTGCCTAACTCATTCATGCGGACAGAAATATTATCCTTCAGTGATTTCATTTAAAGAACCTCCTAGAATTTTTATGCAAATTAATGAAAGAACTCATGGACAAACCCTATCATATCATGCCAATGCGAGCAAGCGGAGTCATCCGAAGTGACAGCAACAACTTAGCAGGGCTAGTTACGGATAACCTCGAAAAATATCAATCGATTATCTTCTACATTAAATTCATCTAACGGATCAACAGACAAACCCATTTTCAGAAACATTTTTGAAAGGAATGTGATGCCATGATGTAATTTAAAATGTTGCCGTAACATATGAATTGTAAGTTCTCCTAATTCTTTCTTTAAATGCAGCGTGCTTCCAGAATATGGTTCAACAGCAAGAAAACGACCCCCTCGCTTTATTACACGTATTGTTTCAGCTAGCGCTCGATTCACACCCTCAACATGCGTCAAGCCCAAAAAAGATACAGCCACATCAAAATGTTCTTCGGGAAATGGTAACACCCTGCTGTCGCCATTGACGGGCATCACATACTTCTCTGCTTCAGCCCTGCGGATTTTGCCCTCAAGAAGCTTGACCCTTTCATAGTCGATATCCAATCCGACAGTCAGAGTTCCGGTCGGTCTCCATTTCATCAATGAACTGATAAGATGACCAGATCCGCACCCAATTTCCAGAAGGCGTCGCGGTGCATAGGATAGAATTTTTGTGATCAATGTATCTCTTATCGGCGCGTAATCATTTTCTTCCGCTTCCATCTCTTTGGGTTTTGCCCATTTGTAATAGTAGTAATCCGAACTTTTAAAAACAGCTCTCTTGAAAACAGACGAGTTTAATTGCACGTCATTTCCAACTTCATTACTCACATTCATCACACGTAATACCAACTGATCCCATCCGTTTGTTTGCGCCCAACTACGCCAATTTTTTCCAATAGAACGTTCGAAAGGCGATCGCCATTGAGCTCTAGTATTACCGGGGAGAACCATGGGCACGCGACCTCTGATGCTACCCCTGTAACCGCAAACTTTACAAACAAGAAATCCCGATGCCACAACACCGCCTCGCACACGAACATTAGAAAATTTGAGCGGTGCGCTGCAGGCAGGACATTGCAGATGGAGCAGATGATCGCGAATCACCAGAATAGAATATCAAGACTCATGGTTGAAAAGAAAATGATTTTTTTAAAACTTCAGCTATAATTGCCATTATGAATAATGGCACACCAAACAACAAATCAACTGATACCAACAGTTTATTAAAATATATTGAATCATGTGGTGTGGTGGGAGCTGGAGGGGCAGGATTCCCAACGCACGTAAAGCTGAATTGCAGCGCTGATATTGTTATTGCTAATGGAGCTGAGTGTGAACCTTTATTACATAAGGACAAAGAACTATTAATACATGAAGCAGAAGTGGTCATCCGTGGACTTTTAAAAGTTGTGGAAATCACCGGCGCTGAACGGGGAATAATTGGGATCAAACGAAAAGCAAAACCCGCTATTGATGCCGTGACATCACTTCTGCGTCCACCATTGACACTCCATTTATTGGAAGACAGTTATCCAGCAGGTGACGAATGTATTCTCACTTATGAAATAACGAAAAGAATTACACCTCCCGGTGGATTGCCAATTCATGTCGGCGTCGTTACTCAGAACGTCGAAACTTTGTGGTGGCTTGGTACAGAAAAACCGGTTACGCAAAAGTGGATCACCGTTGCCGGAAATATTCCGGAGCCAGCTACGTACAAAGTGCCAATCGGCACAGAAATCAAGGAAGTACTTCAGCTTTCAGGGTGGACGCCAAATATGAACTCGCATGTCCTTTCAGGCGGTGTAATGATGGGACAACTGGTCAGAGATGTGACAAAACCCATAACAAAAACGATGGGAGGCTTGATCGTTTTACCTGCTGATCATCCTTTAATGCGCCGATATAAGCGAGATGAAAGAACTACGGATCGAATCGCCAGATCATCCTGCGATCAATGTAATTTCTGCACACAACTCTGCCCGCGATACCTGTTGGGTCATCCTGTTCAACCACATCTTGCCATGAGGCATATCGGCATGGCTTCTGACCAGAGTAATCCGCCCACGGGATCTATGTATTGTTGTGGTTGCATGTTGTGCACATTTTGGTCATGTCCTGAAGATCTTGATCCCGGTATTATTACTTTCAGATATCGACAACAGCTCATGGAAAATAAAGTTACTACTCCTGTCTCTGACCCTCAGATACATCCGATGTACGAATACCGAAAAACGCCGACAAAAGCACTCAAACGCCGTTTAGGTCTTGATTCATTTATTGATAACGCTCCCTTATCACCGAAAATGGTCATCAGCAAAAAAGTGTATCTGCCGTTAAAACAGCATATCGGATCGGAATGTGTACCCTGTGTTTCCATCGGTGATTCCGTTAATCCCGGAGATATTGTAGCAAAAGTACCTGAGGGAAAACTGGGAGCGCCGGTTCATGCTTCTATTTCAGGACGCATCATTTCCAATGGTGATCCCATAGTTATTGAAGGAGTTGACAAGTGATAACTACGATTGCATTGCTTGAGTTGTCCTCCATCGCCTCTGGTTTCGAAACTGAAGATGCTATGCTTAAAGCGGGAGCTGTTGATCTAATTCTAGCCAGAACAATCTGTTCCGGGAAATACCTGATTATCGTTTCAGGAGATGTTGATGCAGTAAAAGCCTCTATCGCTGCAGGAAAACAAACAGGTACCGGTTATATTGTGGATGAACTTGTGATACCTCATGTCCATCCGTCAATCTTTCCAGCGCTTACAGCTTCTGTTGATTTACCTCCTGAACGGAGAGATGCTCTAGGCATCGTGGAAACGTTTTCAGCAGCATCGGCAATTTCGGGGGCAGATGTCGCCTGTAAAACTGCAGATATTGTTCTTTTCCGGTTGCATTTGGCAATGGCTATCGGCGGAAAAGGATATTTTTGTTTCACGGGAGATGTTGCTTCAGTAAGAGCAGCCGTGGATGCAGCTGTCGATTCGGTATCGCAAACTGGTCTTCTGGCAGGAAAATCAATTATTCCCCGGCCCCGGCAAGATCTTTTCAAAGAAATCCTATAAGCTTCGGTTTTCTTCGTCTTGACTGGTATCAAAGGGAAAAGCAATCACATCATTAATCGAACTTCTGCCCGTTAACAGCATAATCATTCGATCGATTCCCAAAGCGATTCCTGCCGCTTTTTTCGGAAAGTATTCTGACATTGCTTTAAAGAGAGATTCATCAATTGGAAAAATAGTCGTTTTCATAGCTTTCTGAGCTAGTTGAGCTTGCATAAAACGCTGACGTTGTTCGCGTATGTCGGTTAATTCATCAAATGCATTCGCTAGTTCGATTCCCGCAATGTAAATCTCAAAACGCAATGAAACCGACGGATCTTCCGGTTTGAGTCTCGCCAGAGCTGCCATGACAGACGGGTATTCCATAAGTATTGTCGGTTTGGGAAATCCTAAATGCGGTTCAATTGTTGATAGAAAAATTTTAAAGTACAAGATTTCCCAGTCATCATCTAAACTTAAATTCTGCACACCCAGCTTCCGTCCAGCCGCTAACAGTTCTTTCGCGGAAGTAGCAGCATCCAAATCTATGTCGCAATATGTTTTCCACGCTTCGTTTACTGTCATTCGATTCCATGGCGGCGAGAGATCGATCTTAAGATTATCTGCTGTGGTGATCAATGGAGTTCCCGATACATTCTCAGCAACCTGCGATATCAAATTTTCAGTGTCAGACATGACTGAATCATAGTTTTCATTTGCTCTATACCATTCCAGAATCGTAAATTCCGGATTGTGATATCTGCCGATTTCTCCATTACGGTATGCTCGGCAAATTTGAAAGATTTTTTCATAACCTCTGGCAAGAAGCTTCTTCATATGAAATTCTGGTGACGTCGGAAGAAACATCTTTTTCGCTATCGCCCGATCCATTCCGAAATATTTTGTGCGGAATGCCTGCAAAGTTGGCTCAAAACCAGGCGAAACAACAAGTGACGGGGTTTCAACCTCGATAAAATCTCTATTGTAAAAAAACTGCCGTGTCTCATGAAGAATTTCAGAGCGTTTTTTTAATATATCATCGGATGATTTCGGGTTATTCACATCTCTCATAATCCTCTATAAGAATATCATTAGTGATCAATAAAATCGATTCGGACTACAATCGAAAGCTGACAGCTCATCATCTTATAGCCAAATTGCTCTTATAATTTCTACTCTAAACTGATATAATTAATTGATCATTATTCCGGTTGATGATTTTCGATTTATTGTTGATGCGGCAAGGATGATGCATAAAAAACTGGAAGTTTTATCCCTGTCATTGAGTCAATTGCCGGACGGAGAGATTTGTGAAATTTCATCAGAGAGGTGTTGTATGATCCGCAAACGCATATATGGGAAGAATGGACGATTTTTCCCTCTCACTATCATAACCGCTCTTCTTTGTATTTTTTTAACATCGCCGGGGATCTGTGATTCATATTATTCGTGTCCTTATTCCGGTCCGACGGACGAGTTGCAACTGGAATATACCGTTTCGGATTATTATTTGAATCTTGACATCATATTTCCGGAAACCCAGGAGCAAGAGGGTGTGATTCAGGGTACGGTGACGATGAATTGCAGAAGTCTTATCAATTCACTCTCTGAAATTCATGTCGATTTACTTGATGTTGAAACGGTTGAGATATTTGGTGTGACATTGGACGGTGGCATTGCGGACTATTCGTATATAAATCATGAAATCGTGGTTCATTTGCAAGAAACTGTCGATATTGATGAACCATTTCAAGTTGAGGTGTCTTATGCCGTAGAAGGACTGAAGCATTTTCAGTTCAGGCCTCCAGAAGACCCCCTTTATGCATGTAATGCAATGGTAACAGCATCTCGATGGTTTCCTTGTTTACATGACCCGAGAGACAAAGCCATTTACACTTTCGATATCACCGTACCGGAAGATAAAGTCGTCGCGGCTAACGGTCTGAAGATTTCCGAAATCAATAATGGCGATGGAACCAAAACTTACATTTACACGGAGAATGATCCGATGGCCAGTTACCTTGCCACATTAAACATATCGGATTATGAAACCTTCACACACGACTACAACGGTATGGATATCATTTATTTTGTTCCTCAGGACAAGTACGATGCCGCGCAGTTCGATTTTGCCCGTGATACCGTAATTCTTGATTTTTTTTCCGGCGCATTCGGTGAATATCCTTTTGAAAAACTTGGTTTGGCTGGTGTTATATTAGGTGGTGCAATGGAAAATCAGGATATGATCAGTTATTCTATTGATTTAATAACCGGAGACAGATCAAACGAACATACTTTTGCACATGAAATTTCTCACATGTGGTGGGGAGATTCCGTAACATTGACGGGCTGCTATGATGTATGGCTGAATGAAGGTTTTGCAAGTTATTGTGAAGCGCTGTGGGCGGAGCATATCGATGGTTCTGACGCTTATGATGCCGTGATGGCTGATTTTAAAAGCAAGTATTTCAATGAAGATGACAGGAACAGATTTCCAATTCATGAACCTGAAATTATATGGGGAGCGACAACATACAAGAAAGGGGCTTGGGTATTACATATGCTGAGATGGGTTGTCGGTGAAACTATATTTTGGGACATTCTCCCCGCTTATTACCAGCAGTATAAATATTCTCACGCCACGACGGAACAATTTCAGGATGTGTGTGAACTGCTGTATGGATCCGACCTGTCTTGGTTTTTTACTCAATGGATATACGAACAAGGTTATCCGGAGTTTAATATTTCATATAGAATAGTTGAT
>JAFGJC010000247.1 GCA_016929305.1 candidate division CSSED10-310 bacterium
CTTTATGCATTCTCGTTGTTTTGCCCACTTTTATTGCCGGTATGTCAGATCAGTCCCACCTTGCGAACACACCGAATAAAGGTTTGACATTAAGCTTTTCGGGTATTTCCTGGCCTAATCTGAGTTATTGGACGCTATTGAATATCAAGGATCATGACCATCAAAAAGAAATGATTCGAACGTTGAGAACCTGCTCAGATGATTGGCGATGGCAACAATTTCAACTTTGGTTTGGGCGTTTCTATTTTCAATTCAATCCAGCTCCTGCTGACGATCGATCCCCGGATGATGTACTTGAATTTTTTGAACACAAAAAAGAGGTCATCTCCGGCGCCGTTTCCGGAATGCAGATCTATAAGGATATGTCGACTCAGGAAATCTATAAAAGAACCTCGCGGTATACGGGTGAGATGTTGGAAGCTGTTCATGAGGGAATAGGAATGACGGCTGGTCTGACAGACAGCGATATACCCGAAGGTAGCATGATGGATCCCTACGACCTTTTTGCGGTTCGAGGTTTTGGTCGTGCAACAGCCCAGAATATCAACCGTTTTCGGGCGGGAAACCTTATAGAAACAAACCAAATTATGACCTCATACCCAACTTCGCTGCGTTACGCATTTGCTGAAGGTTATGGCTGCGGTTTGGCGTTTAATTTCCCACTTCAAGTTAATCGAGTCATAGCAATAATACATGATGAATTTGATGAGCAGTATGCAGATGTTATCGAAATGTATTATTTAAAATATTTGGATGATTATCATCCCGGATTGACCTGCGATTACTTTTAGGATGATTAAGAAACAGTAAGCTTTTATGCCAGCGGATGTAACGTAATGAAAATGAATTTGTCTTTTAAACGGAGTCTTTTTACGCTAGAGTTCTTCTCCGGCAAATTTGTCGTGTGAGTACATTCGGGAGATCGGATTATGAAATCTATGATTTTTAAGCGTTTTGGTTTAAGTTTGACATTTTTGTTCCTTTTTTGTTTGACTGTTTCTACCCATGGCGAGGAGATCGAAATTCCAAAAGCCGAGATTCAAGTCATTTCTTCGCATAAATCTGTTACGCCAGGGTTTGAATTCAATATTTTCGCTCAATTCAATATTCCTTCCAATGCACATTTGACCGAGAATTTCTTTTCATTGAGTCTTCAGGATTCAAATATTCTTGAACCGGGAATGATGGAATTATCACCGGCACAATTCGATAAAGATGAGTTTGTTCGTCGGGGGAAAGCATATATAAAGCTGCCAGTTCTCGTCGGTGAGGAAGCGTCGGCAGAGACATTGACAGTTAGAGGGGAGACTTCTTATCAAATTTGCTTGGAAGGAGAGCACAGTAGTTGCTTTCCACCTAAAACAACAGAGTTTTCGTTTCCGATAAAAATAGTGAAGTCACCGGGAGAAATTCTGGCAAATGACCAGGCAGATCAGATCAATCAACTTCTGGCATCGAAGCAGGAGATGCCGACGCTATCACTGGATCAAAAGCTTCAAACTGCCCTTGAGAAAGGCTCTCTCATTGCCTTTTTACTGGTTTTTGTTGCTGGATTCATCACCAGTCTAACACCCTGTGTTTACCCGATGATCCCGATAACGATTGGATATATCGGTGCGAGAAGTGCTGGAGGAGGAAAATCGAGAGGGTTTGTCCTGTCCCTATTTTATGTGTTGGGTTTGGCACTTGTCTATTCCGCACTGGGTGTATTTGCAGCCCTGATTGGTGCTCAATTTGGAACCTTAACCCAAACACCTGCAATTTTAGGTGCAGTGGCATTAATTTTTGTTGTCATGGGGATATCCATGATGGGAGGATTTGATATTCGACTGCCATCCGGATTTCTTGGGCGAATTCAGGGGGGCGGACCTAAAAAGGGATTTATCGGCGCCATCCTGATGGGAATGGTCGCAGGGCTTGTGGCAGCACCCTGTGCAGGACCCGTTATCATTGTTCTTATGGCATTCATTGCAGCAACCGCCAGCGTCTTTTTTGGTTTCTTTTTAATGATGAGTTATTCATTGGGATTGGGATTGCTCTTTATTGCCATCGGTACATTCTCGGGGCTGCTTTCGTCATTGCCGCAAGCCGGATTATGGATGGACAAGATCAAAAAAATCTTTGGTATTATATTGATTGGAGCTGGTATTTGGGTTGCCAGCCCTTTTCTGCCACCGCCGCTTTTCGGTATTCTTCTGGGGTTATTTGCTGTTTTTCTTGGAGTGCTTCTTGGAGCATTGGATAAGATCGAAAGTGATACACGACTTTCTGCGAAATTAACCAAAGCATTGGGCATTCTGTTTTTCGTCAGCGGTATTTATTTCATTATTGTTCTTTTGCCAGTACCAGGACGAGTCGTTCCGAACATTCCAGAATCCGGCACCTCCAATCTGGAAAACTCCCTGTCGAAAGTTCAATGGCAAACGGATATGAATGTTGCCCTTGACAAGGCAACAAAAGAAAATAAGTTTGTAATCATTGATTTTACAGCAGACTGGTGTGCTGCATGCAAGGAGTTGGAACATACGACATTTGTCGATTCCCGTGTCTCACAGAAATTAAAGCAGATGATACCGTTGAGAATAGATGCAACAAAGAGCAGAGATCCAAAAACAAAGGAAATATTAGACAATTTCAATGTGTTGGGTTTACCCACAATCATTCTTCAAGATCCCAGTGGAATTGAAATTTCACGAGTTACGGGATATGTTGCTGCTGACCAATTTTTGAAATTTCTCTCTCAGGCTGTCACGCCCTCGGAAAATGACAGTTAAAGTGGGATTACAGGAAGGGAGTCAAAGAAAATGACCACAAAAATATCAAAAGATCAATTTGATGAGCTTGTTTTAAAAAATAGTGGAACCGTTGTGGTTGATTTCGGCGCTGAATGGTGTGGCCCATGCAAAAAATTGAAACCAATTTTGGAGAATTTGTCCGAAAAATATAAAGAGAAAGTCGCTTTTGTTGAGATCGACGTCGGAGTCGATCCGGATATCGCTCAAAAATATAGCGTCATGTCCCTGCCAACACTTGTATTTTTCTCGAATGGAGAAGCGAAAGATCGGTTGATCGGATTGACAACTCAAGATAAAATTATTCAGAAGATTGATGCACTGATTTAATTGTATTCATGATATAGTATCTTCGATAGACACGACAATAATTTGACTCCACATTCCGGGTTATTTTTGTTAAGCTAAGGAGTACCAATGAGTCACCGCGGAAATCTATCAAAAATAGAATTTACAAAGCTATTGTCATGGGTGCATAACCAAAAGTTATCGGGTACTCTTCGCATAAGCCAGGAAAATAAATCGAAGTTCATCCTTTTTGAGAGCGGTGAAATTCTTTCCGCATATTCGGAATTTCCAGAAGACAACTTCCGTGCAGTCATTCGAAGAATGCAGCTTTTACCGGAAACTCAACAACTGGATCTTGATCTTGAGCCGGGGATTTCTGATGGCCAGTTTGCGCGATGGCTCATCGAAAAAGGATATGTTACTGAGAGAGAATTTCTTGAGGTGTTAAAACGCCTGAATCAGGATATTTTGCTGAGTCTGTTTGAATGGCGAAAAGGTGAATTTTATTTTTATGAAAACAAGTTCCCGGAATCCAAAGCGATTTCTCTGAAGATTCCAATAAAATGGCTGTTTGAAAAAGGAGTTGAAAGGTATCAGCAACGACGTGATATTGATAGTCGATTACCTGTGGAGGCGGTTTTCAAGGTTAGAGATGAGTCTTTTCGACAGGCACAAATTGCCGAACATCCTTATCCTGAAGTGCGGAGATTTTTTGAGGCGCTGTCGGAGCCGAGAAATATCAGAGATATCGTTTCGGAGTCATTATTAACGGAGTTTGAGGTTGTTACCTCTCTTTTGCGATATCTGGAGCAGGGTGATATTGAGACAGTCACCGTTGAAGCTCCGGAAATACCTGAAACCGTAAAAAAACTCCTTGCTGAAGCTGAAATATTGTATGCCAAGAAACGATACTGGGAAGCCTGGATGCGGCTTAGAAAAGCACTCGTTGAGGTTCCAAATGACAGCGAAATTCAGCAGCTTCACAGAAAATATACCATAA
>JAFGJC010000248.1 GCA_016929305.1 candidate division CSSED10-310 bacterium
CGCCTCCTTTTCAATATGCTCTTTTAATAGTATCATAATGAAGTTGTTAATGAAGAATTGTTTTGTAATTTGACTTAAATCAAGGCTGTTTTCCGATAGCAGTGCGATATTTATGATAGATGCTTTTTGAGCAGGATTTTGGAAATTTAAACGGAAAGGAGTCCATCATGTTTTGCTATCAATGTGAACAAACCGCCAAGGGATCGGGCTGCACGCAAGTGGGTGTCTGCGGAAAACAACCGGACGTTGCTGCCATGCAGGATCTGTTGATTTACACCTTAAAGGGACTGAGTGTTGTGGCTCATGAAGCTCGTAAACAAGGTCTTTCGGATCCCCGAATCAATGTTTTCACGGTAAAAGCATTGTTTGCCACGGTTACGAACGTCAATTTTGATCCGGAGCGTTTTATTCCTTGGGTACAAGAGTGCGTCTCGCTGCGGGAGAATTTGAAGGCAAGGCTTCGTGATGAAGGTGGTCTCATTGTGTTTACACATGAAGCTGTAGCTTTCCAACCGGAAAAAACTCTTGACGGTATGGTGAAGCAGGGAGCTGCTGTGGGGGTATTTTCGGGTACTCCGGTGAACAAAGACATCAAATCGCTTCAAGACACCGCTCTTTACGGCTTGAAAGGTTTGGCTGCCTATGCAGACCATGCCTATATTTTGGGTAAAGAAGATGAGGAAATCTATGCGTTCACCCATAAATTACTGGCGTCCATGCTGGAGGTATCTCTTTCGGTCGATCAATGGATTCAGCTTGTTCTGGATACGGGAAAAACGAATTTAAAAGCCATGGAGCTTCTTGATGCCGGCAACACCGGCCGATATGGTCATCCTGTTCCGACATCCGTGCCGCTGGGAGCGAAAAAGGGGAAAGCCATACTTGTTTCGGGTCATGATCTTAAGGATCTGGAGGAAGTGCTCAAACAGAGCGCCGGCAAGGGTATCTATGTCTATACTCACGGGGAGATGCTGCCGTGTCATGGTTACCCGGAGCTTAAAAAATATCCGCATTTTTACGGGCATTATGGAACCGCCTGGCAGAATCAGGCCAGGGAGTTTGCCGCATTCCCCGGAAGTATTCTCATGACGACGAATTGCATCCAAAAACCGCGTGATCAATATAAAGACAACATATTTACCAGCGGTCTTGTCGGTTGGCCTGATGTCCGGCATATCTCTGACGGCGATTTCACTCCGTTGATCGAAAAAGCGCTGGCTCTGCCCGGTTTTGCAGAAGACACACCGGGGAAAACCGTCATGGTCGGTTTCGCCAGAAATGCGGTGTTGGGAGTTGCAGATATTGTAGTTAATGCAGTTAAAAACAAAGATATCCGCCACTTCTTTCTGGTGGGAGGATGTGACGGTGCTAAACCGGGGCGAAGTTATTACACTGAATTTGTAGAAAAAGTGCCTGAAGATTGCGTGGTTCTTACGCTGGCCTGCGGCAAGTTCCGTTTTTTTGACAAGGATCTTGGGAAAATCGGCGATTTACCCCGTTTAATGGATATCGGTCAGTGCAATGACGCATACTCCGCCATTCAGATTGCGATGGCGCTATCGAATGCCTTCGGCATCGGAGTCAACGAATTGCCATTATCACTGATACTTTCATGGTATGAGCAAAAAGCGGTGGCTATTCTGTTAACATTGCTGCATCTCGGGATAAAAAACATTCGGTTGGGGCCTTCTCTTCCGGCATTTGTTACGCCAAATGTCCTCAATGTTCTTGTGAACACCTTTCAAATCCAGCCGATTTCAACACCGGATGAAGATCTTGCCGCTATTTTGAATCAGTAGGATTCTTTCTTTTGAAGATCCGCGTCTGTGATGTGATGGCGGAACAGATAATGAGCCCATACCTGATAGGCGATGACAATGGGAACAAATATCAGGGCAACGGTCAGCATGATTTTTAATGTCAGCGGACTCGACGCCGAATTTTCGATCGTCATACTGAACCCGGGATCGATACTGGATGGGAATAGCCTTGGATACAAACCCGCCACGCCGAATAATGTCGAAAACACTATCCACATACCGGAAAATCCCCATGCCAGCCAGAGTGATGTTCGTACACAGAGAAAACTCAGCACCAGACCTGTGGCAGCGATAACGGGAATCACAAAAAGGATCGGTTTTTGGAAGTAATTGTCATACAAATCCGTGAATTTTGCTGACATCGATAAAAACCCAACCGCAGCTACGGCGAGGACCGGCCAGAGTTTTTTTGCGGTTTTTCTGCTTTTTTCTGACAAACTGCCGGTTGATTTCAGCGCAAGCCATATCGCGCCGTGATACGTGAACGACAGGGCAAAGAGAATACCTCCCGCCAATCCGTATGGATTCAGTAGCGACCAGAGATTACCCTGCATGACATAATACTGGTCAAACGGAATACCTTTAAAAATATTCGCAAAGGCAACTCCAAACAGAACTGCCGGCAGGAAACTGCCTGCGGTCATGGAGACATCCCAAATTTGTTTCCAGAGCTTGCTGTCGATTTTACTTCGGAATTCAAACGAAACTCCACGGAAAATCAAAGCGAACAGGAGCAGCATCAAGGGAGTGTACAAGGTGCTGAACATCGTGGCATATGTGCCGGGAAAGGCTGCAAATGTTGCTCCGCCGGCTGTAATCAGCCACACCTCATTCCCGTCCCAAAAGGGTCCCATGGCATTATAGGCAGTACGCCGTTCATTCTCCGTTTTTGTCAAGAATGGCAGAAGCGTGCCGATGCCGAGATCAAAACCGTCCAGGAGAAAATACACTGCCCAGAGGATTCCCCATAATACAAACCAGATTGTTTCCAGCATCCCGATATCCTCCCCTAGACCTTATTCATCGTCGCCGGTTCGGGGCCTTTTCGGGCGAACCGTATCAAAAGAAATATATCCACAGCTCCCAGCAGCGAATAGACCAGTATAAAGGCGATCAATGACGCCAGAACCTGCTGCGGATGAACAGGGGAAACCATTTCCGAGGTTTTCTTTAATCCGTAAACGATCCATGGCTGCCGGCCCACTTCGGTAACCATCCATCCCAGCTCGCATGCGAGATAGGGAAGCGGAATGGCGTACAGGAGCAGTTTCAGAAGAAATGGTTTTGTTTCGATACGGTGGCGGTACCACCAGGCCAAAAACGACAGCGCCACAAACAGAAATCCAAGGCCCACCATAGCGCGGAATGAAAAGTACGTCAGAGTAACCGGAGGTCTTTCTTCCCTGGGAAAATCATTCAGTCCGGTAATGCTTGCCTCGGAATTTCCGCCATATGCCATCCATTTCATTATTTTGGGTATGCCGATCCATTCGATACGGTTACGCTCATTCGCCTCATCGGGTATAAGAATCATATACATATCCGGATCTTTCTGTGTTTCCCAGAGAGATTCCATGGCTGCCAGTTTTGCTTTCTGATATTTGGCGACATGAACACCCGAAGTATGTCCTGTCCACACCTCCACCAGAGAAAATATCAATGCAAAGGTCGCTCCGATTTTGAATGATTTTTTAAAGAGAGCGGTTTCATTTTTTCGCAGCAGGTGGTAACCGCTGACTCCCATGACAAAAAATCCCGCCAGCAAAAACGCGCCTGCCAGGGTATGAGCGACGCTGATGAGTGCGAAATCGGAGAAGATAACCGCGCTGAAATCGGCCAGCTCCGCACGGCCGTCAACGACTCTGAATCCCGTGGGTTTCTGCATCCAGGCGTTGGCTGCCACGATCCAGTATGCCGACAGATTTGAAGCGAAGGCAACAATCCAGATCGAAAC
>JAFGJC010000249.1 GCA_016929305.1 candidate division CSSED10-310 bacterium
GGTAAGAATAAAACATGTCGTCATGACAACTGGTGCATATTTTCATTATCTCAATTTGTTTTCCTGGAATTCCTGAGACAATCAAACGTGAATAAATATCTGATGCAAGGTCCAGCCGGAACGAACCGTTATCTTTGTAATTCGTAATCTGCCTGGCGGCGGGAGATGATTGAATGTATCTTTCGAAAGAGAGCTGATCGACAAGATAGCAACAGGCCTCAATCGACGGACCGATACCTGCAAAAATGGACCTGCTTTGAGATCCCCAATATGTTTTCAATCGAGACATACAATTCTCAATAATACCAGCCGTGATCGAACGGCGTCCGGCATGAAGAGCTGCACATACGCGGCGTTCTGGATCGTAAAGCAGTACAGGAGCACAATCAGCCGTGAGAATACATAGACAAAGATTCTTATGCTCAGAAATCAAACCATCGGCCACAGGCAGTAATTGAGTATATTCTCTTGAAGATTTTGAGTGGATTTGACTATGCGAAACAGTGACGATATCAGATCCATGTATCTGACGGCAAAAGATCCATTGCTGAAGGGGAATTCCCAGAAAATCAGCGAGCAGTTGTCGATTCAGCGATACATTTGAGGCTGAATCGCCGGTTTGATACCCAAGATTCATTGAATGGTAGGGATGTGGGCTGGTTCCGCCGGTTCGACATGAAATAAAATGGATTAATCCGGGTAATTTTAATTTTTCAAAAGCGAGAATCTGAATGGATTCCCGAATATTATTATTCTCAGTATGTTTGCCAGCTTTCACTGATTTTATTGATTTCAGCGGATTTTTTGCCGCGAATTTTAAAGGTTTTAGGTGCGAGGTAAACGACGGCTGATCCTCGCCCGATGATATAGGCAACGCCTGCAGCTATTGCTCCAATCAAATGAAAATAATGCACTGCGGCGTACATTGTCCCGATTATTCCGATCAATTCAACGATCGTTGCCCAGGTGACCGCGCCAGTCATTTTGGCTTTTACCAGTAAAGCCCGTTGGAAAGCGATGAGAACAGTGAGTGCGGGAAGCAAAATAGTCAACCGGAAGGGCCATAAAGCAAAATCGGTAAGTTCCAAGGTTAAACCGCTGACATTATGAAACCATAGGATTGAAAGCGGTGTAAACGCGATGATGGAAATACCAGAAAATAAGGTGATTCCAAGCCATGTCGCAAAATTTCGCAGGCGGATAAAATTTTGATTTTGACTGCCCAATAATGCGATTCCCACTTCCTGATAGGATAACCCCAAACTGGCAAAGATAAAATTCAGTGAGTTGATCACCGGTAACACTGCCAGGGATTCGATGGGATGTTGACTGTGGCCAATAAAAAAATTGACCAGAGGATACGCACCCAATCCAAGGATGGAGGATAATGCTAGTGGATAGTAAAATTTTGAGATTTCAAGATAGGTCAGTGAACCCGGTACTTTGATACCGGGTTGGATAATGGGTGTATTTTGTGAGAGTTTTTTCAGGATGGAATGGACCATGATTCTACTTGCAAAAGCTTCGATAACCACCCCTGCCGAGAGCGCTGCAGCACCAACAAAAGCGCCAGATATCGAGAATTTCAGATAAAGCAGCAATGCTGTCAGAGACATTGCAGTCAAGCGCAAAATAGTTCCATAGGCTACGCGGTGTGTTTTATCAAAACGGATAAGCAGACCTTGATAGAACCGCCGGAAACCGATAGCTCCGGGCCAGGGCAGCAGCAGGATTGTCGCAATATGTGCGAGATAGACAACTCTTGGTGGAAGACCGATAATATCACCGACAATGAATTTGAAAACACCCGGGATGATCAGCAATGTCATTATCACCGTCACGATTCCGTTCAATGTAAATGCAAACCGTTGCATTTTTCGATAAGAATCAGCATCTTTTACCAGAGCGACAACTGCACTCAGCATCATGATGATAGGTGCTTCGACAAGCAAACCTAGCGATAAAGCGATGCCATAGGCGGCAAGATTATATTTGGGATCGACAAGTCGAGCGATGATTGCGGCAAGAAAAGGACCTTCAGCAGCCATCATCAGCCAGGTTGCAGCCAGAGGTATCCAGAATTTGAAGATAGTCCGTGCACTGATGTGAGCGTTGTCCTCCACAGCCCCTCCTTGTGGATTACATATATACAACTGTACCAGCATATGCAATGAACGGGTTTTGATTTGTCCGGAAATATCGCAAATTAATAAATACTTTTGACGTAAGAAACAAAAATCTGCTAATCAGATGCTTTGGTGATGTTTGAAAGGAGGCGCGATTTGAAATCAATATCCCGAATTTTTCTGTGGTTGTTTATAGCAGGACTACCTCTTGTATATACGATCACTTCCATTTCCTCTCAAGATAACTCCTCTGCTGGCTTGGATTCATTTACATCCATTATGACCGAAGATACCGTTGAATCTTTTACCTTAGATAACGGTATGCGGTTTTTATTGGTAAATCGCCCGGAAGTTCCCGTATTTTCTGCGGTTGTACTGGTGAAGGCGGGAAGCGTTGATGAACCGAGAGGCAAAACCGGTGTTGCGCATGTTTTTGAACATATGGCATTCAAGGGTACAACAACGATCGGTACGACAGATTACACATCAGAAAAAATTGTTCTTGATCGCATCGAAAGCATTGGTGAAGCATTGACAAAAGCGCTGAGTTCCGGTGCACCACAAGCCGAGATTGATCGACTTCGCAATGAACTCAAGACAGCTCAAAAATCACATGAAGTATTTATTGTTGCCAATGAGTTTTCAAAAATATTTGACAGCAACGGCGCAAAATTCATTAATGCCGGCACTGGAAGAGATGTGACCATGTATCTGAGCAATATGCCTAAAAATCGTCTTGGATTATGGGCAAGAATGGAAGCAGATCGCCTGGCTAATCCCGTATTCCGGGAATTTTATAAAGAACGGGATGTCATCATGGAGGAGCGGCGCATGGGTGTTGATAACGATCCATCGGGTCATCTCTGGGAAGAATTTGCCGGCATCGCATATCAGACACATCCATACGGCGATCCGGTTATCGGATATATGGATGACATTCAGAATCTGACAATTATGGATGCCAGACAGTTCCATCAAATTTTTTACGTGCCGTCTAATATTGCCGTTGCTGTCGTTGGAGATATTAGTATTGAAGAATTAAGAAATGCTGCTGAAGCAACATTCGGGAAAATTCCATTGCGGCCGGATCCGGAAGTTCGTATTCCTGCGGAGCCAGTTCAGAATGCGGAACGGACTGTTATTGTCCATAAAGGTACAGTGCCGGAATTGATTCTCGGTTGGCATTCACCGAATTACCCTTCGGTCGATGCATGTCGATTGGATATTGCAGCAAGAATTCTGGCAGAAGGGCGATCATCCCGCCTATATAAAAGACTTGTGCTGGAAGAAGGGCTGGCTACCGATGTGACAGCGTATTTCACGACATTTACGCGATATCCGGAACTATTTTACATAAGGATCCAACCCAAAAAGTTTGACGACTGGCAACAAATTAAATCAATAACAATGAATGAAATACAAGCTCTGGTGACGGATGGCCCAGGCGACTATGAACTCAAAAAAACAAAGAAATCAGTCATTGCGGAATTTGTCCGTAGCCTTGAGTCAAATCTTTATCTGGCGATCCAATTAGCTTATTTTGAAAAGGTTAATGGTGATTGGCGGGTGATCACAAAGTATCTGGAACAAATGGATCGGATAACCGCAGCCGATGTTTCGGAAACCGTTGGAAAGTATCTGCATCCGGGAATAGAAACAACGGGGTTGCTGAAACCAGTTGACAAACTGAATAACGGAAATAGCCCGTATAAGGAATCACTGCACGAGGATCTAAAAAAATCCGAAGTTTCCATGGGAGGTGCTTCGCAATGAAATATATCGTTGTGTTCATGTTACTGATGTCATCCGTTGTACCGTTATGCTGGGGAATCGATTTTCCGGAACCGGATACGATGATCTTTGAACCGATTCATTTTACTCCGCTGAAACCCGATAAAATCGCTTTGAATAATGAATGTGAATTATGGATGTATGAGGATCACACATTGCCGCTTGTTAATGTGTTCGTGGATATTGGTGTGGGGCATTATGCCGATCCAGCTGATTTGCCGGGTGTGGCATGGATAACCGCTGATCTCATGGTGTCCGGTGGCACGCAAAGCAATAATCCTGAGGCATTCGATGCCTGGATGGATCTTAACGCTGTAAAGTTGAATGCATGGGTTGAAAGTGATGTGACTCGAATAGAAATGTCATGTTTGTCGTCGGATTTTGATGAAGCGTTCATGCAGTTGAGGAATGTGATTATCAATCCACGTCTGGATGAAAGTCGCCTTCAGACAGTTAAAAATGTAATTGCCATGGAAATTCAAACACAAAAGGAAGATCCCTTTCATGAAGCATTTCTCAGCTTTAACAAGCTGGTTTACGGAAAAAATCATCCGATCGCCCGGCAACCGAGTGAAGAGGAACTGCGAATTATTACTCGAAACGATCTGGTCACTTTTCATGACACATATTACAAACCTGATATCTGTAAGCTGGGAATCGTTGGGGATTTTTCACATGGGAATGTCGAACGCGCTTTCCGGGAATTCTTTGGATCCTGGAAGGGCTCTTCGAAAAATCTGATCTCTATTGCCGAGCCGGCACCTGAGGTTCAGGGCAGGCATATTTATATTATGGACAAACCAGGTACACAAACGGCAATAGTTCTCGGTCATATGGGACTCCCGCCGTGGCATCCCGATTACTATTCAAGTGAGTTGTTCAGCCGTATTTTCGGGTTCGGTGGATTCTCATCACGTCTGATGAATGAAGTAAGAACACAAAAAGGTTATGCATATGCGGTATTTGGCGGTTTTATGGACAACATTCCCAAAGGTATATTCGCAGTAGGATGCATGACGAAAAACGAATCCGCGTTCGATGCATCCAAGCTGATACTGGACATCATAGAACAAATGCGGACCACTCCGGTAAGCATTAATGAGCTTACTCAGGCGAAAGACTCGATTGAAAATGCTTTTGTATTTCGATTTGACAGACCCAAAGCAATATTGCTTCGTCAGTTCTATTACCATCGGATGAACTTTCCGGATGATTTTTTAAAAACGTATCTTGAAAAAATACGGATGGTATCGGCGGAAAGCATACAGAATTTCGCAACCCAAAACATTCATCCGGAAGATATTGCTATCGTTGTGGTGGGACCAGCCAATGAATTGAAAAATGAATTTGCACCTCTTGGTTGGCCTGTCGACATTTTAGAGTCGGAATGAAAAGGGAATGACAATTTTGTCCATGCTTTTGTCCGTATTCCTTGCACATATGATAACAGGCAGCTACATTTACAGGTAAGGATAGATATTCCATAAGGAGACAGATTCATGGGATTCGTCAGAATTTCAGCAGACAGTGATCCAAATGAGAACATCTTTCAAGATGCGGAATGTGAAATCAGCGATCATCCTGTGGATATTGAATACATCAGACGGAATATCCCATGCCAATGGGCATGCCCTGCAATTACCAATGTGCCAAAGTACATTGGCGCGGTTTCAAGAAATGAGCATGACGAGTCTTATACTATAAATCAAAATGCCAATCTGTTTCCCGGCGTTCTGGGAAGGATTTGCTCCCGTCCCTGTGAAACAGCGTGCCGGCATGGCGAGATTGATTTGGGCGATCCGGTTGCGATATGCCATCTTAAACGAGTCGCATCGGATTACAAACAATCAGTACTATCGCCGTTGACGAAGAATGTGCCGCTAACGGACAAATCGATTGGCATTGTCGGCGCTGGTCCGGCTGGACTGGCAGCAGCACACTCACTAAATCTTCTGGGTCATCGCATTACAATTTACGAAGCATTCCCAGAATCAGGTGGTATGCTTGTCTACGGCATCCCGAAATTCAGATTGCCCAGGGAGATTGCACACCGTGAGATCTACAATATCCAAAATGGTGGGATAGACGTTCGGCATGGCGTAGAGGTGGGCAAGGATATCATGATAGATGAATTGTTGAAGCATCATGATGCTTTGATTCTGGCGGCGGGTTGTTATAGGGCACGTGAACTGTCTGTTCCAGGGGAATCCAAAACCCATGTTTACAATGGGCTGGAGTTTATGATTGATCTCAACAACGGTAAACCGGTAAACGTGGGTCAAAAGGTGCTGGTCATTGGTGGTGGTTTTACGGCTATGGATTGCGCGCGATCAGCAATAAGGCTGGGTGCTTCAGAAGTTTCGATTTGTATTCGCAATGTAGAAGAGGATCTTACCGTTACTCGGGAGGAAATCCTGGAAACGAAGCGCGAAGGTTTAAAACTGATCAGTCTTGTTTCAGCTATTGAAATCGAGGGAAATGACAAAATAACCGGTGTTCGTTTTATAAGGAATAAATTTGGCGGTATCCGGGGAGAGAGAGGGCGCCGAATCACCCCTATCGAAGGTTCAGAATTTGTAGTTCCCGCGGATACCGTGATTGTGGCGATTGGACAGGTTCCAAAAGCCTTGTTGGCTGAGCCAACCGAATTTGCGGATATTCAGTTTGATAAACTCACGGGAGAATCTTTCATAGATGGCTTGTTTGCTGCTGGAGATTATGTTACTGGCTCGTCCACGGTTATTGAAGCCATCGGCCATGGCCGCCATGTCGCCGATCACGTTGATGCGTTTTTAATGCGCCATAAAAGACAGCAGCGTGTTGTCACCTGTAAACCAACAGGCAATACTCAAAGAGATCGATCGTGGGATTTTATTGATCGACATCATATGCCGATGATTTCAACTAACGAACGTATTCACTCATCAGATTCTGAAGTCGAAACAGGCTTTACTATGAATATGGGAATCGAGGAATCCAAAAGATGTTATCTTTGCAATCTGAAATACGAAATTTACGTGCCTGAATGCATTTACTGTCGCTGGTGTATTGATGTTTGCCCGAGAGATTGCATCGAACTCGCGGAATCCTTTAAGGTTGCCGGCAACAGCGGTACACATAAAATCAATACAACGGTCAAATGGAATGAAGTATCTGCAATTATCATAAACAATGACCGATGTATTCGATGTGGTGAATGCTTTCGAGTCTGCCCTACCCAATGTATACATGTCATCGATGTTAATCTCATGGATAAAACACTCGTTAAGGAGTTGTCGGAATGACTCAAAAACATTTCGTAATCATTGGCAACGGTGCAGCGGGAAATCGGGCTGCCGATGTTTTACGGGAGGGTGATTCACATGCAAAAATCACCATCATTTCAGATGAATTTTTTCATTTTTATTATCGGCACCGACTTAAGGATTTTATAGTTGGTAACATCGATGAAACATCTCTTACCGTCAGGTCTTCGGAATATTACCATGATAAACATATAAGACTCAGACTTGGTCAGCAGGTGATCAAAATCGATTTGAATAGCCAGCTCCTCTACCTTAAACATATGGAACTGGTTCGATACACCCATCTGCTGCTGTGTACCGGTGGTAAACCCCGTATGCCGGAAATACACTATCGATATCGAGAACACTTCACCAGTATGATAACTCTTGATGATGCAAAACATATGAAGCAACAACTCCCGGCAGTTAAACGAATGATTGTCGTTGGTGGTGATCTGATTAGTGTGCAGATCACCAAGAGACTATTGAATGCGGGGATAGAGGTGGTTTTTCTGGTAGATCGGGATGCATTCTGGCCGCTTACCTTCAGTGATGTTATTGAGAAGGATTTCAATCGGGCGTTACGCCGGGCTGGGGCGAAGATTATCAGTGATGACGCCATTGTGAACATCGAAAAACTTGGGCATATGGCATATCAGGTCAGAACCCGATCAGGTGAAAACCTTGAATGCAATCTAGTCGGCGGATTCTTTGGATTGGTTCCTCAGGTTGATTTTCTTGTCGGTAGCGGGCTGGACATTGACCGGGGCATACTTGTGGATGAACATCTTAAAACACATTTTGACAATGTTTATGCTGCCGGTGATTGTGCTCAAGTCTATAATCCGCAATTGAGTAACTATTGGGTATCGATTGGATGGGGAAATGCCGTTAAACTTGGCGAAATCGCCGCTCATAATATGCTCGGATCTCCCGATACTGCGATCAGACCACCAATAAATGTACTCGACTATGAAGGAATCGAAGTGAAAACGGAATGGTGGCAGGAGGTTAGCTGAATGATACCTCGGGGGTGTAATTGTGATACAGGCAGCTGATGATATTGTAATTAAGATTTGCGGAAGTGCCGGTGATGGCTCCATATCTGCAGTCGAAATACTTAATCGCGCAGCCGCTTTGATGGGTTATCACATCATGAATTTTGATGCCTATCCAGCTGAAATTCGTGGTTTCGGTAAGTCTGTCGGTCATACGCGTATCAGCCGGTCCGTCTTGCTGACAACCGGTAAATATACCGACTGTCTCGTTGCTTTGGATGACGTGCATGCCATTACAGAACTATCGACAATGAGTAAGCGAGGTGTGTTGATTTATGATAGCAAACCACCTCAATACCATCAGGAAGATCAGGCGGTTGCAGGTTTCATAGAGCCTGGAATGATTGGTTATGGCATTCCTTTAAGAGAGCTCTCGACAATCGCGGTTCGAAGTTCACGATCCCGCAATATTGTGGCTCTGGGGGTTCTGGCTGCTTTGCTTCATTTACAGGCCGAATATTTTGAAACAGCTATTCGAAAACGGTTTTCGGCAAAACCTGAAACGGTTATTGATAACAACATCAATGCATTTCGCTTGGGATTTGACTATACGCTGCAGAATGTAAATAAATATGATGAACTGGACTTCCAACATCATGTTTATTCATCAAACAGAGACAGTATCATCATGTCGGGAAACGAAGCAGCTGCCAGGGCCTGTCTGGACGCTGATCTTCGTTTGTATGCCGGATATCCAATTACCCCGGCGACACGAATAATGGAAATTCTTGCCAAAGAGCTTCCCTTGAAAGGTGGTTTTGTTGTCCAGACTGAAGACGAAATATCGGCAGCCGGACATGTTGTGGGTGCAGGATTTGCGGGTGCACGATCACTGACAGCAACATCCGGCCCAGGGATATGTCTGATGTCTGAAATGATCAACCTGGCCGTTATGGCTGAAATTCCATCAGTTTTCATCGATTCTCAAAGAGGTGGACCATCTACGGGATTACCCACCAAAACAGAACAGTCAGATTTTAATATAGCTGCGTTTGGTGGCAGCGGCGATTCTCCTCGCCCTGTCCTGGCGCCAACGAGTGTTCCGGAATGTTACCTGTTAACTCGAATCGCATTCGATCTGGCAGAATGCTATCAAACCCCTGTAATCATTCTCATGGATTTTTTTCTTTCCAATCGTTTTGAAGATATTGACTTAAACCAGCTGAACTCAAATGTGTTTGGTCGATTTACCCCACAAACAGCTCCTCTAAAAGACCAACCTTACCTGCGGTTTGAGGTAACGGATACTGGCATTTCCCCCAGGGCGATTCCAGGTATGGAAAACATGTTTCACACGGTTACGGGTCTGGAACATGATGAAAGAGGATTTCCTAATTACGGGAAAGCAAATCACTTAAAGATGACCGCCAAACGGCATAAAAAAATGGAAACACTTGTACGTGATTGGCAGGAAACAGGAACATTTGGACCTGAAGGTCAACTTGATGTTGGATTCATTTCCTGGGGATCCTCTGTTGGAGCTGTTATGGAAGCGATTTCCCTTCTGAATGATCAGAACATACATTCCGGAGGTTTCTTTCCAAGACTCCTTTCACCACTTCAGACATCCCATTTGGAGGTGTTTTCCCGCCGCTGCAAACGCATCATCGTTGTCGAAATGAATTACACGGGGCAGTATGCGAATTATTTGCAAGTAGCCATTTCAAAGCGGATGGAACGCTTCACCCGTGTTGACGCTGAACCGATTTCTTCAGAGGATATCGTTAACTGGATCATTAAGGATGAGTCATGACAAATCAGCGATCGGATGATAATAACAATCCCTTGCTCAATTCGGGAATCGAGTATTTTTCAGATGAAGTCAAGCGTTCCGGAATAATGAATTACAGGTCAACTGCCTTGCCGACATGGTGCCCGGGATGTGGTTACTATGGTATAACGCATGGACTTGCCAACGCCTTAAAAAACCTGCATGTCAACAACAATAATCTGGTAATCGTAAGCGGCATTGGATGTGCTGGTCGCTACCCATTTTTTGTGAAGGGTTACGGTTTGCACGGAATTCATGGCAGGGCTTTGCCGATAGCGAGCGGGATTAAAATGGTCAGGCCGGAGTTCACTGTTCTTGCCATTGGCGGTGATGGCGATGGTCTTGGGATTGGCGGCGGCCATCTACCTCATGCCATACGGCGAAACATCGATATCACCTATATATTATTTGATAATGCCATTTATGGCCTTACCAAAGGGCAGGCATCACCGACAACACCTTTCGGTCAGTATACCAAAACAACACCCTATGGAAATCCCGAAAAACCTTTGAATCCGATATTAATCGGGTTGGCTTATGGCGCCTCTTTTGTGGCTCAAGGTTTTGCTGGTTTCCCTCAAGACCTGACCATCGTTTTTCAGGAGGCGATACAGCATAAGGGATTCTCTTTTGTCGTCGTGACAACCCCCTGCGTTACATTTGATCACGCAAACATCACTTATCAGCGTTTCAGGAATATCTGGAAGAAAATACCGGAAGATCATGACAAGCAAAATTTGGCAAATGCAATGGCTCTGGCTCAAGACGGCAACTACTATAACGGAATATTGTTCCAAGATCATCGAAACGCATGGCATGATGTTCAACAATCTATCAGAAAGAACACCTCCATAACAAAATGATTCCGTAGAATAAAATCGTGTTTTTCCAAACTTCATATCGACCTCCATCAAGAAATTTGGTAAATTACTACGAAGAAATCAGAGGTTGGTGAAATAGCGTGAGAAATCGTCAGAGCAGTTTCAAAAAAGGTCAGATCATCCATGAATATAAACTTATTCAAAACCAACATATCCATGACTTCGGTGAGTTATGGCTTACGGAACACAATCTGTTCAAAGTCAAACGAACGGTTTATATTATTACCGAACCGGTTTTATGTGAAGAGATACGATCAAAAAAGACAATTCAGTTTCAGTTGGATCATCCGCAAATCGTAAAAATTCTGGATGCATATGTCGAACTGGATCCACCATATTTGGTAATGAGTCTTATAGAGGGTGTTTCCCTTCGTGATATTCTGGACAAACAACATTCATGTCCGATCAAAGTAAGTTTGGATATTGTGATACGACTGATTTCGATTCTTGAGGACGCGCATAAACAGAATGTCATCCATCAGAATTTAAGACCCGAAAGCATCTTTATCGACAACAAACGTAATGTAATGATCCAGTATTTCAGATTGGGGCAAGTGCATGAGGATGTAGCCAAAAAAATTATACTCACAAGCCAGGATGAACTCGTTGTCGATAGTATGTTGAAATACTGGTATTACTATATGTCACCGGAGCAAAAGCAGGAAGAAACCATTGATTGCCGATCAGATATTTATTCGTTGGGATTGATTTTATTTGAGTTGTTAACCGGCAAACAAATGTTAAACGATCTGTCCGGTGAATTGCGAGCACATAACATTCCGGAAGAAGTCATCAAGATTGCTGCCAAAGCCACTGCTGATCTCAACGGGCGATATTCCAATGTTTCCGAGATGAAAAAAGACATTGAACTGTATTTATCGTTTGCAAAAGATACGGAACGGATTGGGGTTGAAAAAAAGCTTACAGAAATCAAACCGGATATGAATGTTGATGAGCAGATTCAGATTCTCCGGCTGGATGCGGATAAACTCGAACGAAGTGGCGATTTCGAAACGGCGATGGAAATGTGGCAAAAAGTGGTGGAGCTTCGTCCGGATTTAAAAATCGCGGAGCTTGCTATTGATCGATTGGAAAGAAAGCTGGGGCTGCCGTTTTCCGATTCCAAGACAGACAAACAGGCTGTGAGTGTTTCATCCTCGTTTAAAAAAATCATAATGCCTACCGTAGTGTTGTTGGGAATCGTGATTATCCTCGGTGCGCTGATTTATTACGGGCCTTCATGGTATTCAAATTATCGGCAAGCCTCTGTAGCAATTACGCCGACACCTGTTCCGAAACCCACGGTAATGCCAACGCCGACAGCAACGCGAGCGCCGACATCAACACCGGTTCCGACGGCTGTTCCGACACCTGTTCCGACACGGACTCCCAAACCGAAGACAGCGGTATCAGGTTCTGCCGGACAATCCACTCTGCGAGCTGTACCTCTGGAAGGTTTCGTTTTCATTCCACCGGTAGCCTTTAAAATGGGTTCTGGAAATGAGGAGTACGGCAGGCGTCCTGACGAACGTCTGCACGTAGTATCAATCAGCAATGGGTTTTATATCGGTCAAACAGAAGTCACCCAAAAGCAGTGGAATTCGATTATGAATGAGAATCCATCGAGTGTGATCGGATCGGATTATCCTGTGGACCGGGTTTCCTTTTATGATGCAATTGTATTTTGCAACGCGTTGTCACTAAGAGAGGGATTGAAACCGTGTTACTACTCCGACAGTTCATGCAATCAGGTGATTTCGTCATCAAAGGACATCTCAGGACCCATCTTTTGGAAGCATTCCGCTTCCGGTTATCGGCTTCCGACGGAAGCGGAGTGGGAAGTTGCCTGTCGGGCAGGATCCACCGAGGCATATAGCTGGGGTGATGATTGGAATTGTCTGCTCGCGATGGCAGAAAATGATACGGCAGCTTCAGAAAATGCATGCACGAGTACGTATAAGCGAATGAATCTGAAAGCCGATTTACCAGCTCCTGTCAGATCTTTCCCGCCGAATAACTGGCAGATTTTTGATATGCATGGGAATCTTCAGGAATGGTGCTGGGATTACTATGCGACCTATCCAGGATATGATATCCGGGATCCGATCGGTCCGCCAAATGGCGAAAAACGCGTGTTGCGCGGCGGCAGCTGGAATCATATCGCCAGTCGCGTCAGATCAGCGTCGCGTGAGTGTTCGGTTTCGAGTTTCAAAGCGTCATGGATCGGTTTTCGGCTGGCAAGATATCCGTAATCATATTTACCGATAAAGCTTGTAAGTGTTACATCATGTGCGAATAAAGTATTCGAAATCCAAGAAATATCAAGACAAAACCAGCGATGAATTCACATTTTCTTCCGATGCGTGCATGTATCCGATTTGCGGCAAGCATTGCGATAAGTGTGGCTAAAGCCGCAACCACACCAATAGTAACAACGGCTGCAGTCAGCGAAGTATTTGTTGCAGAAAGCGATAAGCCGGCAGCGAGTGCATCGATGCTTACAGCTACCGAGAGTGCCACCAGAGATAATCCCCTGGTCAGATCAATATCCTTGTATTCGTCGTCGGAATGAAAGGAGGTGACGATCATTTTTATTCCGATAATACATAGCAGTCCAAAAGCGATCCAATGATCCCATCGTTCGATGTATACAAATATGAAATGTCCGGCTAACGCGCCAAAAAGCGGCATCAACGCCTGAAAAAGACCGAAATGAAACGACAGCCTGAATACTTGCCGCGGCGCATTGTGTCTGAGTCCGACTGCTGCGCCGACTGAAAATGCATCAGCGGCCAATGCAATGGCTAGAAGCAAGAGATCCCAAAAAGACAATGCGTTTTCCCCCCAAATCCGGATTAGTCTACGTGAAACTTTCCATTGGGTCGAGAGTATATATAAAATACAATGGAAACGTGAAGCTGTCTTTCCAGCCTTGTTTAATCGGTATCGGTTTTGATAAACTTTTACTGTGAGTTTTAATGGTATTGATAAATTTGACGGAAAAGTCGCTTTGGTTACCGGGTCCGGTAAACGGCTCGGACAAATTCTTGCCAAAGGTTTTGCCGATCGGGGTGCCGATATTGCCGTTCATTATGGGCATTCAGCCGAAGGTGCAAGGGAAACCGTCGATTATGTTCTTTCTCGAGGTTGCCGTTCGAAAGCGTTTAAAGCGGATTTAAGTGATGAGCGGCAAACGGAACATCTTTTCGATGAGGTTGTCGAGTATTTCGGACATGTGGATATCCTTTTGAATAGTGCGGCGATATTTGAAGATAAAGATCTTAACACCACCGATTTACACGTGTGGAACAGGCATTTCCTTATCAATGTGACAGCACCGTTTTTACTGTCCCGGAAATTTATTCAGCACTATCGTGGTCGAGAAGGTGTGATCATCAATATTTTGGATTGGCGTTCGGAATTTGCTGATCACAAGCATTTCGCCTATACCGTCAGCAAGGCGGCGTTGTCGAGTCTGACGAAAAATCTGGCGGTATCGGCTGCGCCAGCAATACGGGTAAATGGATTGGCATTGGGGGCGATTCTGCCGCCAGCAGGAAAAAACAGAATGCCGGATAAAATTCTGGACCGTGTTCCAATGCAACGGATGGCTCACTTTGGAGAATTTCTTAAAGCTGCAGTATTTCTTGCCAGTGAACCGAACTATATCACGGGCGCTATTCTTAATCTGGATGGCGGTCGTCGTTTATTATGATTTTTTTCAGGGAACTATCGTTAAATGGAAGATAAAATAATTATCAAGGATCTTCTCGTTCGAGGTATCATTGGCATCAATGATTGGGAGCGCGAAAAGAAGCAGGACATACTAGTTAACATCGAATTGCTGGCAAATCTAGGGCAATCATGCATGTCTGATTCGATCGACGATACGGTTAATTATCGAACACTTGCCAAACATATCATTGCGCTGGTTGAAACAACACAACGGTATACACTTGAAGCCTTGGCCAATGACATTATGAAGGTATGTTTTTTCGATTCACGGGTAAAAAGCGTTAGGGTGAGAGTTGAGAAACCGGGTGCATTACGGTTTGCCAAATCCGTGGGAATAGAGATTGACCGCCGACGTGAACTTACCGAATAAAGATGTATTTCTTTCAATTGGCTCGAACATTGATCCAATACGAAATGTTCCCCTGGCGATTGAAAAAATCGCCGAACTCGGGCAGATAATTTCAGTTGCCGGAATGTATTGGAATCCGGCAATCGGTTCATTACCACAGCCTGATTATCTGAATACAGCGGTCTTGCTGGAAACAGCGTATGAACCCTTGGAATTGAAATCCCACCTCAAAGCCATTGAGTATAAATTGGGGAGAAAACGGCGAAGCAGTAGGAATTCAGCCCGACCAATAGATATCGATATTGTGCTCTTCGGATCACGGTTTATTAATACCCCTGAACTGACCATCCCTGATCCGAATCTGATGACATTCGCCCATATCGCTGTTCCAATTGCGGAGTTATATCCGGAATATTTACATCCTCAATGCTGCAAACCCTTGTCCGCCATTGCTGATCATGTCATCATTCCAGACAGATTTGTGCGAATGGAAGATGGTGAGATTCCGGTTAAATACGAGAGAAGATGAGGAAGAAAAGGAGTAAGAATATGAATCAGTATCGTGAGCTGGATGAATTGATCTGCGGGGAGATTTGGACCAGTATGGATCTCGAGGAAAATCACAGGAGACTGTGTCTTGAATATCCCGGGCGATTCAGCGGCAGTCCGGAAGGATTTGGTGCGGCCGAATACATTGTTGATACACTGACATCATATGGCGTTAATCCACTTCAAAAAGAAACCTATGAAACGATTTTTTGGAAGCGGGGAACAGCAGAATGCCGGATACTAAGTCCTGTAAACCGTGAACTTCCGTGTTTGGCGTTACCCTATTCACCGGCATGTAACCGTGAATTTTCTCTTGTAGATTTAGGAATGGGTCATCCGGTTGATTTGGAAAGAATGTGTCACCTGATAAAGGGAAATGCGATCCTTGTAGATGATAATAATCCTCCAGCGGGACCGCATCTCCATAGATTACAGAAATACGTTCCACTCGTAAAATCTGAAGCTGGTGCGTTTTTGTTTGTGAATAAATCGCCAGGTATGCTCGCGCCCACAGGAAGTCTGGCTTTCAATCAATCCCGTGAAATGGATCAAGCGCTTCCGGCCGTCGGCTTGCCATTTGAAACGGGTGCTGAACTTCGTTACTGGTTAAACCGTAATGGATCGTTAAACTTGAAACTTGTTATGAACAACTCGCTATTCCGGGGTCAGGAAAGTAACATCATTGCGGACATATCAGGACCCGACCCGAATGGATCGATGGTGCTGATTACGGCGCATTATGATGGTCATGATATTTCACATGCTTCCGTTGATAACGCTTCAGGAACAGCGGTGGTAATGGAAATTGCGAGGGTGCTTTTCAAGCACAGACATCAGCTAAAAGGAACAGTGCGATGTATCCTTTTTGCAGGTGAAGAAATGGGTCTTTTAGGGTCACATCATCATGTAAAAAAGCAGGTAAAAACTCTCGATTCCATTAGATTTCAATTTAATCTTGACTGTGTCGGCCATGACAGCCGTCTTGCATTGATGATCCATAATGCTTCACAAGTGAAAACATGGCTGGAAACACAAGCAAAACAACTCCCTGCACCTATAGATATTCAGGAATACCTGGTACCGTTTTCGGATCATTTTCCGTTTTATCTGCAAGGGGTTCCCGGTGCATTTTGTGTTACTCCCGGAAGAGACGGCAGAGGCTGGGGGCACACGTATGCCGATAGTTTCGAAAAAACATCAATGGAAGCATTACATAAAGTCGCCGCATATATTGCACGGCTTGTTATCAGAGTTGATCATGAAAAGGACTGGCGATGCCAACGACAGACACTTCAGGCGATCCGGAAAGAAATCGAGCCTTACAATGTAGAGGAACTTCTTCAGTTCGAGGGACACTGGCCGTTTTCTCCGTGAGTGATTTCAGAGCGTGATATCATACTTCAGATACGGGGCGGATCCGTTTCTCGGATTTGATAGCCTGAACTCTACGATTGAGAAAAGGCAGTGATAGCATACAAGTGATTACAATCCCGGATCCTATCAATGCTTGCGGATTTTGGATCTCTCCCCAGAGCAGGTATCCCCAGAGTGCGGAGAAGATAAAAATGCCATAGGAGGCAATGGAAACGGGAGTTGGCGAGCCCAGAGCATATGCTTTGGTCATCAGAATCTGAGCGAGGGCTGAGGTGAACCCGATATCCGCCAGAAGCAGCCAGGTGGGTCCGTCCGGAAGCATAAAATTGTTAAAAAGAAAAGGAACTGACAGCAACGCCGATAAAAATACAAATGCCAGAACAATTTGAAATGCGTTATGATCCGAACTTAACTTCTTGACAACGATGTATGCTCCCGCAGAAAACACGGAAGACAGTAATCCAATCAATCCTGCTATCGGAGCAAAATCCATTTGGGGTTGAACAATGTTGAATATACCAACCATTGCCATCAGTAAAACGACGACATGCCATCGACTTAAAATTTCCTTAAGGATGAAATAAGAAAGGATCATGACAAACAGAGGTGATATCCTGTTGAGGATTACCGTGTCAGCCAACGTCAATTTCGACATTGTAAAGTAGTAGCAACTCAAACCAAGAAATCCTAACAATCCTCGTAATGACAGGAGAAAAGGACGCGGACCGATCAAGGGCTTTCGCTGTGACAGAAGGTACATTACGACAAAAATGGTTCCAAATACACCTCGAAAAAATACTGTTTCCATAAACGGCAACTCTGCCAACGTTATTTTGACAAAAATGTTCATGAAGCTGAAAAACAATGTGGCGGCGATCATAATGATCAAGCCAGCGTATTCATCACGCATTTTTCATTCCTGTGAAAAAGTCGAAAGAAACTGATTTATCAATTATGAGAACATCCGTTTCCAATTGCCATTTGGAATCGTAAGTCTCGTCAGTGCATACCTGGGAGGAAAGATAATGTCAACTGCCGGATCAGCAGCTTGAGATTCAAAAGAAAATCGGATAGAGTGCTGTTTTGAGGATATCGTAACTTCAGGAGGAAATTATGGAAGCGAGCAAATCTATAGAAATCATCAAAGGAGCTATTCTTTTAGAACATAAAGGCAAATCATTTTATGAATCGGTGGCGAGAACAACACCAAGTGCTCCGGTTCGCGAAATTTTCAGTAGCATGGCCATGGAAGAGGAAAAGCATATTGATATTTTGATGAAACAGTATCTCAACCTCAAGGAAGAGGGAAAGTTGAAACCGGAGATATTGCCCAAAAATCCTTTGAATTTCGCGGACAGAATAATCACCGAAAAGGTTAAGGAAGAAATCTCGGGAGCTGGGTACGAAGCGGCGGCCGTTTCTGCAGCGATTGCTCTTGAACAGCAGGCGGTTGCTTTTTACTCCACACGCGCTCAAGAAGTTCAGGATCCCGTCGAAAAAGAGCTGTTTTCATGGCTGGCTGAATGGGAAAAAGGACACTATGACCTGTTGATCGCCATTGATAATGAACTCAAGGAAAAAATTTGGTTCGATCAAAAATTCTGGCCGGTGATTTAGCTCGATTCTTATTTTTCTCATCCTGATGTTTCTTATCTGATTCAGAAGTTGTTTTGCTGAATCAGTATCTGTGGATATCTTTAAAAAATTACCAGGAGTGTACCGTGCCAGGTTTTTTTGATGGCGGACCAGATTTGCATATGCGATTTCATCTCGAAATGATTTTCTGAATGAAAAGCAAACATCGAAATCGAATATCTCATTCCGCCAGGAAAGCAGCTCCACCGTACTTTCTCTTTGTTATCCGATAGTTTCTAAATCACCCGAAAATCTATAATTTCTTTTTCCGACGGGTATCTTTTGAAACCATTGTGGAATTGATGCGTCCTATAAATAAGTTGATGTGTAGTGACACCGAACGGTGGATTATGGTTTTAAAATCTGCAAAGGAGGTCTAAATGCCCGTACATACTATCCATGAAAGTCGGACATTTCGACTGGAAATACTGGATAAGGCTGGGAAAGCCGATCAGGATTTACTTCCCGAATTGTCGGATGCCGAATTTATTAAACTCTATGAATCAATGATTCTGATGCGTAAGTTTGATGAAAAAGCTTTGAATCTTCAGCGTCAGGGACGTATCGGAACCTACGGTTCGCTTCGAGGCCAGGAAGCAGCTCAGGCTGGTCTGGCGTTAGTATTGGATGAGCAGGATTGGGTTGTGCCGTCATTTCGAGAACATGGGGTCATGATGTCGATCGGTATTCCTCCGCACCTGATTTATGCTTATTGGAAAGGTGATGAACGCGGGAACCGGATTCCCGATGGTATTCGATGTTTACCTCCCGCGGTCCCTGTGGGAAGCCAGCTTATCCATGCAACCGGCCTGGGTCTTGCGCTTCGGCTCAAGCAGGAACATGCCATTGCCGTTGGTTTTGCCGGCGACGGAGCGACCTCGGAAGGTGATTTTCATGAAGCGTTGAATAGTGCCGGCGTTTTTCGATCCCAGACGATTTTTTTTATTCAAAATAATGGGTGGGCGATATCTGTTCCTTTTAATAGACAGACAGCTGCCGCGTCTATAGCTCAAAAAGCTCACGCGTACGGGATTCCCGGCATTCAGGTGGATGGCAACGATGTCTTGGCGGTGTATGCGGCATCAAAGCAAGCCAAGGATCATGTTCTCGCCGGAAAAGGACCGTATCTCATTGAAGCGCTGACATATCGGATGGGTGATCATACCACCGCGGACGATCAGTCCCGGTACCGCTCCAAAGACGAAGTGAAATATTGGGAAGAGCGAGATCCTATTCTGCGGATGAGAGAGTTTCTCATCGCTAAAAAAATATGGTCTGAAAACC